>JASHRM010000328.1 GCA_030037315.1 Candidatus Acidiferrales bacterium | reverse complement strand
GGAATCGACGCGTATAATATCGATCCTGCTGGGCTTCGTTCGCGAGGGCCATTTGCATTGCAAGCCCGACTTCCTTGTTTGCGGCGCTATCAAGGCGAGCAAGGGCCTCGCTCCCGATTGCTTGCTCGCTCGATTGTTTCTAAGAATGGCCTTTGCACCTCCGGCAGTCTGACTAATTAGCCCCGAACTACGTTTACACCTACAGCAGATCCCTCGTCGGCCAAAGATCGGCCTCGCTCGGGATGACAATGTGGGTGCTGGGGGCCCAGGCGGGGTTAGCGTTCAATTTTCGGGCGGGATTCCTGGAGGTAAAGTTCGCGGGTGTGGGCGATGGCGCTGACGAGCGCCATGGCGAGCATGCCAATCGCGGCGATGGCTCCGCCAAAATTGAAAAGCCGGATGTGAAAGAAGGGAACTGTCGCGGAGGGACGAAACCAAACCGCAGTATTCGCTGCGGCCAGCAGAACCCGAATCTCCGTGGGCCCGAATAGCGCGAACGACAAACGAAATTTTCCCAGCGTGTACGTGGCAAGATACGTTTCGATCGAAAGCAGCAGGAACGCAACCAGCATCGCCGCCGCAATCCGCCAATCGATCGACGAAGAAATCGCCAGCCCACCCATCAGAAATATCGCGCCAAACGAATCGATCATGTGGTCCACATAAAATCCGTAGCGCGGCCGCTGGCAATTGCGCACGCGCGCGAGAGTGCCGTCCAGGCTATCGCCGAACCAATTCACCGCCAAAAAAAATGTGGCCAGCAGCCAGCCGATTCGATGCACGCGCGCAATCGAATAGCTCACGCCGGCGAGAAACATCGCCACAAAGCCGAGCGCGGTCAGATGGTCGGAATTGATCCAGCGCGGCATGTGCGCGGCGAGCCACAGCAGCAGCTGTCGTTCTGCGGCAGACGTGAGGCTGCCCTGAATCCGTGCCGCGTCTTTGAAGTCCGCTGCGCCCGGCTGCTTCGTCATGCCGATTCGTTCGGTGCGCGCGGGGCCCACCGCCGGCGATTCAATTGACGGTAATTCAATCGCGGTTTGCGTGCTGTTCACGTTCGTCTCCTCCGGTAAGCATTTTTCGTGTTGCATCCAGCGTGAATTGAAGCGATTCGCGCGGAATCTTTTCGATGAATGGACCGATCAGCCATGCCAGCCCGAGCGGCACATCGCGCGTTAGCGAAATCGCATTGCACTCGATGAAAACGCCGCCATCGGCCTCGTAAAATCGCCAATAGGTGTCCAGGCGCCAGAGCAAGCCGCGGTCTTCCTGCGGCGTGCGTTCGCGTTCGTTTGCTTTTCCGGGATTTTCGATTTCGACGATGCGCGTGCTATACGAGCGTGAGGTTGCGTGCGTGGAATCGAGCTGCGCGTAGAGAACGTCGTACTCCGTGTCGAATACGACGGTGATGCCGTGCGTTTCGCGCAGCCGCAGAAAGACGCGAAAATCGTCGCCATCGCTTCTGACGAGCTGCGAACGAAGGACCTGGGGCGCGTAATACTCCGCGTCGCGGTCGTAATTTTGGAGCGCGGCGAGCACTTGCGCGAGCGAGACGCCGCGAACGAATTCCGTGGCGCGCCAATCGTGGATCAGGCCGCCGGAGATTTCACGCGCGGCAGTTTTGTCCGCAGCGCCCGGCTCGATCAGAATTTCTCCGCTCTCGAGACGCGCGTAGGCCGCGGCCCGCGCGCTTGCGTCGAGACGATCGATCCAGAGAAATTGTCCGCGCGCCAAATCTCGACTGGGCGCGGCCTCTTTGGCACGAAGATATTCGCCGAACGCAGCCAGCGTTTGCGCTGACGGCTGGTCCGCCCTCGCGGCTCTGGTGTTCGCCAGTGGCGCCATCAGCACAAACATGGCGCACGCCCCTAAAGCTTGCCGTCTTGCCGTTGCCCGCGCAAATTTCATGCGCCGGGTATCGCACGGCGGCCGCTGCTGCGGCAATGCACGGCACCTCAATTTCGCCTGCGCGCCACCTCATTTCTTAACTCGCGCCGAATCAGCAGGCTGGGCGCTTTCCTCCGCGCGTTTTCGCATAGAATGAGCCGTTCGCGGATCGGAGCCGCCGTGCCCGAGATAAAACCCGACTCCCAAACCTTCTGCTTCGGCATCTATGAACTCGATGCTGCCACCGGCGACCTTCGCCGCGACGGCAATTTGCAGCCACGGTTGCGCGAGCAGGCGCTGCGTATTCTGCTCATGCTGCTCGACCGGCCGCGCGAGGTCGTCACGCGCGAGGACCTACGCGAGCGGCTGTGGGCCGCGGACACGTTTGTCGATTTCGATCACGGGTTGAACACCGCGATCAATCAACTGCGCGCGGCGCTTGGCGATTCCGCAGCGAATTCGCGATTCATTCAGACCGTGCCGCGACGCGGCTACCGCTTCATCGCGCCGGTGGAAACGAAAAATCGCGCGGGCGCGAATTCGGGCGCCGCTGCCCCGGCTGGCAACGAAAATTCCGCCCAGCCCGCCGTGGCGGGCAAGCCCGCGGACCTGCGCGCAAGCCACGCGCTGCTCAGCGAAGCGCACGAGCTGCCGAGCGTTTCCTCCGGCGTGGCGCGGACGCTTTTCGCGCTCGTCCAAATCATGTATTTGAGTTTTTACGCGATCGCGCTCGCGCGCCTTGCGAAAGTGGATGCGATATTCGCGACATCGAAATTCGCGCTCGTGGTCGTCGTGATTTTGTTTGTTTCCGCGGCGGCGGGGATTCCGACGCGACTCTATCTGCTGGCAGCGGCGATTTTCAATTATCGCGGCCTAACTTCGAAATTCCTGAAGCTGTTTCCGTGGATTCTTCCGTTCGACGAGCTTTGGGCGCTCGCGCCGTTTCTGCTGATCACGCAAATCCATCTCGGACTTGCCATCGCCGCCACGGCCGCGCTGCTCTACGTGCCGTTCGCGCAGCGTTCGTTGCTGCTGATGGGCAGCAAACCTCCGGACGACTCTAGCCAGGATAACGAATAGAATTGCCGCGTTATGGCCGCTTCGGTAATCAACGTCCAGGCTGTTCCAGCGTCGTCGGCTCGCATTCAGTCTGTGGACGCGCTGCGCGGCGCCATCATGATGTTGATGGCGATCGATCACATTCGCGACTACATTGCGCGAAGCGCCCAGCAGTTCCTGCCGACGGACTTGACGCGCACGACTCCCGCCATCTTTCTTACGCGCTGGATTACGCATTTTTGCGCGCCGGTTTTTGTGCTCACAGCCGGGCTGAGCGCGTATTTTTGGATGACGCGCCGAGGCCACTCAAAAGGCGAACTTTCGCGGCTGCTGATTAGCCGCGGCACTTGGCTCATCATCGTTGAGATCACGGTGCTGCGGCTGATCATGTTTTCGCAGGTCAGCTTCACGGCGAATCCGGTGCTGCTGATCATCCTTTGGGCCATTGGATTTTCCATGATCGCCCTGGCCGCACTGATTTATCTTCCGACGCCCGTGCTGGTGGGCGTGAGCGTAGCGATCATTGCGTTGCACAATTTGCTCGAGAATGTTTCGGCCGAGCAATTCGGGCGGGCGGCGTGGATTTGGGACATTCTCTACCGGCGAGGGGTTATCGCGCTCGATGGCATCAAGTTCAGGCCCACGTATCCGGTGCTGCCCTGGATTGGGGTGATGGCGGCCGGGTACTGCCTGGGCAAGGTTTTCGATTGGGACGCCGATCGCCGGCGCCGTTTCCTGGTGCGTCTGGGGCTGACGCTTACGGCAGCGTTCGTTGTGGTGCGCGCGGTGAATGCCTACGGCGATCCTTTTACCTGGAGCCATCAGGCGTCGCGAGTGTTCACGGCGCTCTCTTTTCTGAATGTGACAAAATATCCGCCTTCACTCGATTTTCTGCTGATGACTTTGGGCCCGGCGCTTATGGCGATAGCATGGCTGGAGCGCTTTCGTTTTCGTTTCACCGATCCGTTGATCGTTTTCGGGCGCGTGCCGTTCTTCTATTACGCGGCGCACATGCTTTTGGCTCATCTGATCGCGATTGGGCTGAACTTCGCGCGCTACGCCGCAAAACCATTCCTGCTGATGGCGCCGCCGTCCATGGGAGGCCCGAGCGAACCTTTTCCGGCTAACTACGGGTTCCCGCTATGGACGGCCTATGCGGTGTGGGTTGCGGTGCTGCTGATTCTCTATCCCGTGTGCCTGTGGTTCGCACGACTCAAGCAGCGTCGCCATGATTGGTGGCTGACGTATTTGTGAGGGCGTCGCGGCTCAATGTGCCATTCATTCGCTGCGCGCGAGCTAGAACTTCTTTTTCTTCGGCGCCCATGCCATGGAGAAATTTTCCGGCACGAATCCCGGCGGCACAGTCCGCGAATTCGCATACTCATACAGCGCGGCGACGAAAATTCCGTGCATCGCGGAATTCGCCACGCCCAGCAACAGCAGCCAAGTCACCAGCACGACCAGGCCGAAAATCAGGACGGCATTGAGCCCGGCAGATCCGGTCATGACGAGGAGAACCACCCAGAGCCCAATTCCGCCGAGCGCCAGCAGCCCGAAAATCAGTCCCATGCTGAACTGCGCGACCAGCTCTTCGCCCCACGTCTCGCGGAAGAGCCGCGCCGAGCGCTTCAGCGCGTCGATCGGGCCAAGGTCCTCGAACGCGAGAACGGGCGCGACGAAGTAGCTCGCGAGCGTCCACGCAACGCCGATCAATCTGACGACGATTACGCCGATCCATCCGAGCCTGCGTTCCATCGCTTTCAGCAGGATGCCGACGGTCGCTGCCAGCAGCGCCCACTGCGCGATCTTGCCTTTGCGCTGCCACGCGCTTGCGAGCGCCGTCCGCAGATTTGCCTGGCGCCCCGCGAGCCGCTCGGTGGCGGCGCTGATCAGCGCCACGTTGAAGTAGACGATCACGAAATAATTCGCGATGTAGAACGCGAAAATCGCGACCCACACCAGCGGGTACGCCGCGAGCCCGTTGCTCGCGATCCGCGTATGGCCAAACGCCAAATACGCCGACCCGCCGCCGACGAATCCAACTCCGGCGATCACCGCGCTGACCAGGACGCAGCAAATCGCCGACGCCACGGGCAACAGCATCAATTCCTTGTCCGACTTGAGGATCGCAAAGCTTCTGCTCATCAGGTCCCAGCTGCGGCTAAACCGGTTCATGAGCGCTCTCCTGTGAGGTCTTTCTAATATGGTCCCGGAAACTTGCTGCGGAGTCTAAATCAACTTCGCCGTCGATGGCGGATGAATATACCCGCGCTCTTGCCAGGGCGGGAACGAGATTCACCTTCATCCGTCAACTAAACAGAAGCGTTAATGACGAGTATGCTACAATCCGCGATTCCGCGGATGCCAGACCAGGTTTTCGGCAGGATAGTCTTTGCGCGATATCGTTTTTCGCAACAATTCAGCGGGACGTGTGATGCCGCCAGTCTTGTCTTTCTGGCCGCGCAGCCGGATGGGTTGCGGCATCCCGACATGATGAGCGTGGAGCTGATCTGTGCCCCGATCCCATCTATCCTTCCGATCGCTTGTGCTTGCGGCGTTCGCTACCGCGTGCCTCACGAGCATCGTCCCGGGGCAAGCTCATGCCCAGGCACCGGCGGCCTCCCGCATCACCCAGCCGATTGACGACAACGTTCGCGTCACTCTGAGGGGAAATGTCCACCCCTTGGCGCAGCCCCGTTTTGACCAGGGCCCCGTTCCTGATTCATTCCCGGTACAACGTGCGCTTCTCATCCTGCAACGCTCTCCCGACCGCGAAGGTGCGCTCCAGCAATTCCTTGCCGATGCCCACCGGCCGGGAACTGCCAGCTATCATCAATGGCTCACCCCAGGACAGTTTGCGACTCTCTATGGACCGCAGGATTCAGAAGTAGCAGCCGTTTCCACGTGGCTTCAGTCGCACGGCTTCTCAATCGCGCGCGTGACGGCTGGCAAAACCGCCATTGAATTCTCTGGCACGGCGGGCCAGGTTCGCCAAGCGTTTCACACCGAGATCCATACCTACGCGATCAACGGCGAAACGCACCACGCCAACAACGCAGATCCTCAAATTCCAGCCGCTCTCGCGCCCGTCGTTGCAGGCGTCACGCCCCTCAATGATTTCCGTCCCAGATCCTATATGGAAACGTTGGGGCGGGCGTCCTACAATCTCAAAACCCACAAGGTCACGCCGCAGTGGACCCTCGATAGCGGCCTTCTCGCTCTCGCTCCCGGTGATCTCGCCGTGCAATACGACCTGAATCCGCTTTACGCCGCCGGAACGAACGGGACTGGCGTCACGATCGGCATTATCGGGGCTTCAGACGTCGATCCTACCGTCGTTGCCAACTATCGCTCCATTTTCGGGCTGCCGGCTGGGACGCTGAACGTCGTCCTCGACGGCGCTGATCCTACGCCCGGTCAAGGTAACTGGGCCACCGAGGAATCCTATCTCGACGTTGAAGTTTCCGGCTCCGTCGCTCCCAGCGCCACCATCAATCTCTATACCGCCGCGGACACAACTGTTCAGAGTGGTCTGCTGCTAGCCGCGCAACGCGCCGTAGATGATGATCAGGCTGCCATCCTTAGCACCAGCTATGGCACGTGCGAGCAGCAACTCGGGTCGTCAGGCAATCAGTTCTGGGCGAGCCTCTGGGAGCAAGCCGCCGCGCAGGGCCAGTCCTCTTTTGTCTCCGCGGGCGACGGCGGCTCGGCCGGATGCGACGACTTCGACACTCCCGAGCCCGCTGACTTAGGACTTGCTGTCAACGGGTTCGCATCCACGCCGTGGAACATCGCCGTCGGTGGCACCGATTTCTTCTATACCAGCTACAACGGCAGCGCCAGTGCGCAGCAGGCTCAACTCGCCACGTATTGGAATCTCACGCCGACCGATCAGCCCGCAACATCGCTTCTCCAGCCCGTCCCGGAACAGCCATGGAACCGCTCCTTTGGTCTAAATCTCACCAATGGCGGCGTTTTCGATCAGAGTTCACCGGGAATTGTCGGTGGCAGCGGCGGCGCGAGCAGTTGTATTTCCGGTGCGTCCGCCTCTAACGGCGAATTTTCGTCATGCACGGCGGGCTATTCGAAGCCTGCGTGGCAATCGGGAAAAGGTGTGCCTTCCGATGGAGTGCGCGACATTCCAGACGTTTCCCTGTTTGCTGCGGCCGCAGAGAACGACAGTTCCTATTTGGTTTGCGTAGGTATCGAGGATTGTGTCGAGTTCGAGGGGAATATCTTCGTTGAGGGCGTCGGCGGCACGTCTGCATCTTCACCCGCAATGGCCGGCATCATGGCCCTGATCAATCAAAAGTATGGCCGTCAGGGACAAGCGAGCTATATTTTCTATCCGCTTGCCATCCAGCAGCCGTCGGTCTTCCACGACGTCACCATCGGCAGCAACAACGTTCCGTGCGATCCAGGCTCGCCCGACTGCACGATCAGCACGCTCGACAACAACACCAACGGTTTTCTCACTCTTGGCCACTATTACGCGGCGGCCGGTTACGACGAGGCCACGGGTCTCGGCAGCGTAGACGCCAATCTGCTGGTCGAGTTCTGGAATTCTCTGAGTTTCACGCCCACAAACACGTCACTCTCTCTGAGTCAGACTTCGTTCACGCACGGCACGCCCATACTGGTGAACATCGGAGTAACCGGCAGCGGCGGTACTCCTTCGGGCGACGTCGGCCTCGTCACCACGGCGACGCCTGCGGTCAACACCTCTGTGGCTTCGCTTACTCTTCAATCCGGCGCGGCATCAGCGACCATCGACAACTTTCCCGGCGGGCAATATCAGCTCACCGCGAAATATACCGGCGATACGATTTTCGCTCCGAGTGACTCAACACCGGTCGCTCTTAACGTTACCCCAGAACCGAACACGATCACGCTGTCGGGAAGCTACTGGAGCAATGCCGCCAATTCGTTCATGCCCATCACCGCCGGCGGCACTTATATGTACGGCACCTACTTTGCCATCGATGCTCAACCCATCGGCGCCAACGCGCCCAAGGGCGGCACGGACGGTATCGCCACCGGAACGATCTCCTTCACCGATGTGGCGACGTCCGCAACCTTGAATTCCAGCCCGGTGAATCTCAATTCAAAAGGAATCGCCGAGTGGCAGTCTTCGATGGAATTGCCCGTGGGTGCCAGCAGCGTTACTGCCAGCTACGCCGGCGATGCCAGCTTCAGTGCGTCCACAAGTTCCCCGCTCGCCTTCACGGTTTCCAAAGCGCAGACGGCGGGATTCCTCGACGCCAAGCCGTCTCTCATAGCAGTCGGTTCCCCCACCACGCTCGAGTTGAGTATAGGAACGACGTATGCGGGTCCTCCGTGCGCAGGCGGTGCCTGCACTTTCGCGTTCCCGCTCGTGGCATCTCCTACGGGCATTGTCACTTTCTCTCTTGGCACGACTACTCTGGGAAGTGTTCAGTTCAATTCCGGCCCTGGCGTAGGCGCGGGCGGGACAGAGGTCGATCTCAACGTCTCCAACCTCCCGCTCGGCACCGATAACGTCACCGCGAGCTACTCCGGCGACGCGAACTACGCGCCTGCTACCTTTTCCTTCAGTGTCGCCGTCGAACAACCCGTCACCCTAACCGCGATCGCCAATCCGACAACCGTCAATCAGGCTGAATACACTCAGATCACCGCGAATGTCATGGGAGGCGCCGGCATGCCGGTGCCCACTGGAACAGTGTATTTCTCTGGGCAGGGACCGGGTGATGGAGTCAGCGATACCGAAACGCTCACCAATGGGGCTGTCACTTCGAAACCCATAGCGGGCGGAATTTTCCCTCCGGGGGGCCCCGCGACCATTACCGTTACTTACAACGGAGATTCCAACTATGGCCCAGCTACAACAACTGTCTCTTTCACCGTCGTGACGGGTACCCAACTCCCGTTCAGTCTTAGTTCCACTTCCATCTCGATCGCGCCCGGCGCAACTACCGGCAACACCTCCAGCATCACCGTCACTCCTGAAGGTGGCTTCACAGGCTCCGTCTTTCTCTCTTGCGTGCTGACCACATCCCCCGCAGGCGCCCAGGATCTTCCTACGTGCAGCATTCCGTCGTCCGTTAATATCACGAACGCAAATGCAGTGATGGCCTCGATGACAGTGAACTCGACACCTCCTGTGAACAGCAGCTCCACGCCACCGGCTCCGCTCTGGCTTTTGCCTCATCATCCAAGCCGGCTCCTCGCCGCCACGGTGGTGCTGATGGAACTTTTCCTGGTATGGCTCCTCGTTTCGCGCCGGACGCGGCGCGTTCTGGTCAGCCTTCTTTTCGGCTTGGCGCTGCTATGCACCCTGGTCGCATGCGCTGGCGGGGGCGGTGGCACACCACCGCCTCCCACGAACCCCGGGACTACACCCGGCAGCTACACATTCACAGTGAACGCCACAATTTCTCAGGGGGGCGCCAGCGAGGCCCAAACGGCCGTCGCCGTAACCATCCAGTGATGGGGCGAGACTTCCTAGCCGATAGTAGGTTTGAATGTAGCGCCGGGCTTGCCCCCTGTTTGCTGGCGGGTCCTTTAGCGCGGCGGGGTGGCGGATTTGAATTGTATGGATGTCGCGCGCGTGCTAAGGAGGGCCGTTATGAAAATTGCAAAGCCCGTTGTCGCGTTTATCGTGTTGACGTTCCTTGGACCTTTCTCGATGCTGGCATTTCCGAAAACGGCCGTCGCGCAGAATTCCAACGTCGGCTTCGACATCGCACTCGATCACGTCGCCCTCAGCGTCCCGGATATCGGACAATCAGAGGCGTGGTATCAGGAAATGTTCGGCTTCAAGGAAGTCAGGCGCAGCGTGGAACCGGACGGTATGCGCACAGCCCTGATTCAGCGCGGGGACGTCCGCATCGAGCTGTTTCAGGTGCCCGGGGCTGCGCCGTTGCCGCAGTCGCGCCGAAACCCGTCGGAGGATTTCCGCACGCACGGCGTCAAGCACTTCGCGTTTCGCGTGAAGGACGTTCGCGCCGCCCTCGCAGAATTGCAGTCCAAGGGCGTGAAGGTGGTCTTTGAGCTCCACGACTACCCTGGCGCCGCGTTCGCGTTCGTGAGCGACAACGCCGGCAACGCCGTCGAGCTGATCCAATACAAGATCCCTTTGCAATAAACCCAACCCAAGCTTGGCTTGGTTGTGCAAAAAAAATAGGCGGTTCGATTTTGCGACCGAACCGCCCATGTGGTTCTGATTTGAACGGCGTTTAGTACATGCCGCCCATGCCGCCGCCCGGAGGCATACCGCCGCCGGCCGCGCCCTTCTTTTCCTCTTCCTTGACGTCCGCCACCAGCGCTTCGGTGGTGAGCATCAGGCCGGCAATCGACGCGGCGTTCTGCAGCGCGAGACGCGTAACCTTGGCCGGGTCGATGACGCCCGCCTTCACCAGGTCAGCGAACTCGCCTGTATCCGCGTTGTAGCCGAAGTTGTCGTCCTTCGATTCGCGAATGCGGCCGACGATCACAGCGCCTTCTTCTCCGGCGTTGTGCGCGATTTGCCGCATGGGCTCCTCGAGGGCGCGCTTCACGATGTTGACGCCGATGGCTTCGTCATCGTTGAGCTTGAGCTTCTCAAGCGCAGAGATGCAGCGAACCAGCGCCACGCCGCCGCCGGGAACGATGCCTTCCTCGACAGCCGCGCGTGTTGCGTGCATCGCGTCTTCGACGCGAGCCTTCTTTTCCTTCAGTTCGGTCTCGGTCGCGGCGCCTACTTTGATCACGGCCACGCCGCCCACGAGCTTGGCAAGCCGCTCCTGCAGCTTTTCCTTGTCGTAATCGGACGTGGTTTCCTCGACCTGCGCGCGAATCTGGCGCACGCGGCCTTCGATCTCGCTGGCCTTGCCCGCGCCCTCGACGATCGTGGTGTTGTCCTTGTCGATCGTGATTTTCTTGGCGCGGCCGAGATCCTCAACCTTCACGTTCTCGAGCTTGATGCCGAGATCTTCCGTGATGGCCTTGCCGCCGGTGAGCGTGGCGATATCTTCGAGCATCGCTTTGCGGCGATCGCCGAAGCCGGGAGCCTTCACGGCCGCGACTTGCAGCGTGCCGCGCAGCTTGTTCACCACAAGAGTGGCCAGCGCCTCGCCTTCAACATCCTCGGCGATGATGAGCAGCGGTTTGCCCATCTTCGCCAGCTGTTCGAGCAGCGGGAGCAGGTCCTTCATCGAGCTGATTTTCTTTTCGTGGATCAGGATGCGGACGTCCTCGAGCGTGCACTCCATCCGCTCCGGGTCCGTGACGAAGTAAGCAGAAAGGTAGCCGCGGTCGAACTGCATGCCTTCGACCACTTCGAGCGTCGTCTCCATCGTCTTCGATTCCTCAACGGTGATGACGCCGTCCTTGCCGACTTTCTTCATCGCTTCCGCGATGATCGAGCCGATCTGCTTGTCGTTGTTGGCGCTGATCGTGCCGACTTGCGCGATCATTTCGCCCTTTACGTCCTTGTGGAACTTCTTCACTTCTTCGACGGCCACTTCGACGGCGCGTTCGATGCCGCGCTTCAGGGCCGTTGGGCTCGCGCCGGCGGCCACGGTCTTCACGCCTTCGCGGAAGATGGCCTGGGCCAGCACGGTTGCCGTGGTGGTGCCGTCGCCGGCGACATCAGACGTCTTCGACGCGACTTCGCGCACCATCTGCGCACCCATATTTTCGAGCGAATCCTGCAGCTCGATTTCCTTCGCTACGGTAACGCCGTCCTTGGTGATGATCGGCGCACCGAACTTCTTTTCGATTACAGCGTTGCGCCCCTTCGGGCCCAGCGTGATCTTCACGGCGTCGGCAAGCGCGTTGACTCCGCGAAGAATCGCCTGGCGCGAATTCTCACCAGTCACGATTTGCTTTGGCATGTTCTCTTCTTCTCCTCTTTCGGATTCGTCCTAGGTTTTGTGTTAACCGCGGCGCTGGTTTTGGCGATGCGCCTGGCTCGCCAGTCCGCCGGTTTGGCGGAGCTGGACGGAGTTACTTTTTGCCGCCGGCCGCTTTGGCCTGGCCGCCGATCTTGGCGAGGATTTCGTCTTCCTTCAAAATCATGTACTCCTCGTCATCGACCTTGATATCGTTGCCGCTGTATTTGCCGAAAAGAATGCGGTCCCCAACTTTTACGTCGAGCGCGATGCGGTCGCCCTTTTCGTTCAGCTTGCCGGCGCCGACTGCGACGACTTCGCCTTCTTGCGGCTTTTCCTTGGCCGTGTCCGGGATGATGATGCCGCCCTTCACGGTTTCTTTCTCTTCCAGCCGTCGCACGAGCACACGGTCGTGTAGCGGCGTGATGTTGACAGCCATTTTTGCGATTCCTCCGATGGTTTGCTGAGTGTTGCGCTGGGAAGGAGTGAACCTTAGCACTCCTCACAGGCGAGTGCTAATATATCAGAGCTTGCGCTAGAGTCAAGGAAAACGAGAAAAAATCGGGCCGCTACGGATGGCGTCGTACGACTCGAGGGCTGTTCTGCAACGGACTCATTCTAAAAGGCTTGAGCGCGTCTAGATGATGGATCAAGTGGGGCAGATAGAAGGATTCATTTTGGCGGGTGGAAGTAGTTCGCGCATGGGGCGCGACAAGGCGCTGCTGAAAATCGGCGGCGTCACGTTGCTTGAGCGCACGGAACGGCTCGTGAAGTCCGCAACGGGCTCGGACGCGGTTGTGGTTGGCGGCCCGCAATCGGTTAGGGAACTGCGCGTCGCGTGGGTTGCGGACGATTTTCCGAAAGAGGGGCCGCTCGGCGCAATTGTAACGGCGCTGCGGGTCGCTCACGCGCCGTGGAGTTTGGTGGTTGCATGCGATTTGCCGTATCTGACGAAAAATTGGCTCGAATTTCTGGTGGCGCGCGCGGCGGCCTCGAAAAGCGATGCGGTGATCGCCGAGAGCAGCGTCGGCCTGCAGCCTTTATGCGCCGCCTATCATAAGAATGCGGAAAGCAAGCTGCGCGCGGCGTTGGCAAACGGTACGCGAAAAGTGATGGACGGCTTGAAGCACTTGCACATCGAGACAATCGAACCCGCCGAATGGAAACGCTTTGATTCCGATGGGCTGCTGTTCAAGAATATGAACACGCCGGGGGATTACGAAGAGGCGCGGCGCCGCCTGGAAGGCTCCGCGAAGCGAGACAAGTGAGCGACCACTATCTCGAATTTCAGCACGTTTCGAAGGCGTTCGACGACAACGTGGTGCTCGATGACGTGAGCTTTTTCGTCGACAAGGGCGAAACAGCCGTGATTATGGGGCGGAGCGGCGTGGGGAAATCCGTCTCGCTGAAATTGCTGCTCGGATTCTTGAAGCCCGACGCGGGCCGCCTCATCGTGGCGGGCGAGGACGTCACGAACTGGACTGAAGCGCAATTTGAGGCGATTCGCCGGAAAGTGACGATGGTTTTTCAGTCGGGCGCGCTTTTTGATTCCCTGACTGTAGCGGAAAACATCGCGTTCCCGCTCGCTGGGCGCGCCAACCGGAATCCGAATGCAGTCGACAAAAAAGTAAATGAATTGCTCGCGATGCTGGAGGTAAAGGAAGTTGCGGATCGCTTGCCCGCCGAATTGAGCACCGGAACAAAGCGCGCCGTGGCGATCGCCCGGGCGCTGGCCGAAGATCCCGACGCGATTCTTTACGACGAGCCGACTACGATGGTCGATCCGCTGATGGCCGGACACATGAGCGACCTGATCGTGAAGCTGAAAGAAAAATTCCACAAAACTTCGATTGTGGTGACGCACGATACGCACCTTGGCAAAAAACTGGCCGATCGGGTGATTTTTCTCAACGAATGCAAGGTCGCATTTTTCGGCAAGTGGGCGGAGCTCGAGGCTTCGCAGGATCATTTTCTGAAAAATTTCCTCGCGCAAGATGAACTGATTCCTGCGCTGGACGCCACCGCGTGAGCAGCTCCTCTTCGGCCGATCCGAAAAAACAGCTGAGGCGGGCGATTGGGCCGTGGGACCTGCTGCTCTTTAACGTGGCGTCTGTGCTGGGGCCGCGCTGGATTGCTGTGGCGGCGAACAACGGCTCGTCGTCGATCAGCTTGTGGATTTTGGCCGCGGCGCTCTTCTTTCTTCCAACCACTTATATTCTGACCGAACTTTCCACGCGATTCCCCGAAGAAGGCGGGTTGTACGTCTGGACAAAGAAAGCGTTCGGCGAATTCCACGGATTCGTGGCCGGGTGGACTTACTGGGTCTACACATTCTTCTATTTCCCAGGGTTGTTAATGGCGAGCGCGGCGATGTGCTCATACATCGGCGGCCAGTCGACGGCGCATCTTGCGGACAACCGGACGTTCCTGCTGGTGATTTCGTTTTTGATGTTGTTCATGGCGGTGGCGCTAAACATTGTGGGAGTTGGCATCGGCAAGTGGCTGCAGAACGCCGGCGGCGTTGGTACGTACGTGCCTCTGCTGATGATGATCGGCATGGGAATCTATCTCTGGCACGCACACGGTTCGGTGACGCACTTCACATGGAGCAACACCCGGCCGCAATGGAATTGGGACACACTGAACTTCTGGCCCAAGATCGCGTTTGCGTATGGCGGGCTCGAACTCGCATCGTCGATGAGCGAGGAGATTCGAAATCCGCGGACCACCTTCCCGCGCGCGATTCTGGGATCAGGAATTTCCATCGTGCTGATTTATGTGGCAGCCACGATGGCGGTCCTGGCGATTCTGCCGGCGGCCAGTGTCGACCCGAAGAGCGGAGTCTTTCAAGCTCTTACAGCGGGATCGGCCACGATGCACATCGCGTTCTACGGGATTTTCGCCGCTATTTTGGTCGTGTTTGGAAACGCGGGCGGCGTGGGTACCACCGTTGCGGGCGTGGCGCGGATCCCGTTTGTCGTGGGAATCGACCGCTACATGCCTGCGGCCTTCGGAAAGATCCATCCAAAGTGGAAAACGCCGTGGATTGCGATGCTGGTACAGGCGGGAATTTCTATCGCGATTCTGCTGATCACGCAGCTCAACGAGACGGCCGATAACGCCTATTACATCCTGGTCGACGCGACGAACATTCTGTATTTTTTGCCCTTCGTTTATATCTACGCCGCCGTCATACGCCTGGCGTATGTAGGCAATCGCGAGGCGAACAGGGATGCGGTGCTGATCCCGGGCGGGAAATTCGGAGTGTGGCTTGCGGGATCGCTGGCCATGGTGGTGACGCTATTCGCGATCGGACTTTCCTTCGTGCCCGCCGCAGGTGAACCCCGCCCCTGGCTTTTTGAACTCAAGTTGATCAGCGGGACGGTGGGCGGCGTCGTGTTTGGCCTGATTTTGTATTATCGCGGCGTGCGCGCGAAGAGAAGGGAATTGGCCGCGGCTGGCGCGGATTAGCCAGATCGCCCGCCGAAAAATTTGATCCCAAAGAGGGATTCTTCGACTGCATTGCCTCGCTGCCGCTGCGCGGCAGAAAATGGAAAGCGCGCGATTCCGCTCAGAATGGCCGGATTTGCTTGGGCCTTAAATTCTCCGCAGGTATTGCCAGCCGTGACTCCGGATTCCAGAATCTTTTTGATTGAGTAGAGCGGCGGAATGTAGAACGTACCCGGCACAAGTACGTGATCGCTGGGTGTCAACTTTCCCTATTCTTGGCACGCGACATAATTGTCTCCAAAGATCACCAGATTCTTGACGGCTTCGTTACTTCTGTGCCGCAAAGCATCGCGCAGCTACGAAGAGTGAAAAGCGCATGTTGCCCATCGTGTTTTTTTAGTCAGTCGAGCGAATAAGCACTCAGATCAAAATCCTTCTTCGATTAGTTCGCTGACGGTGAGGCGTGAATTTGCGGTTTTGCGCGCGTTGAGCAGGCTTTCCACATATTTCGCTAGAAGATCAACTTCCAAATTCACGGCGTGGCCGGGCGCCATCGCGTGAACGTTCGTGTGCTCGTAAGTGAATGGGATTACTGCGATGTCGGCGACGCCCTGGTGCCAGCGCGCGACGGTGAGGCTGATGCCATCGATCGCAATCGAGCCCTTCTCGACCACGTAGCGGCGCAAATCTTCTGGGACACGCACCGAAAGCCACCAATTTTCGCCTTCGCGTTCGAGTTTCACCACGCGGCCTATGCCATCCACATGCCCTTGAACAAAATGCCCACCAAGTCGCGCGTTTGCCACAAGCGGCCGCTCAAGATTCACGATGTCGCCGGCTTTCATTTCGCCGAACGACGTACGGCGCAGCGTTTCACCGGAAAGATCAGCGGAAAAATGCTTGCCGCCGAATTCGGTAACGGTCAGGCAGCAGCCATTGACGGCAATGCTGTCGCCAAGTTTCGCTTGAGAAACGATTTCGCCATCGTTCGCAAAACGAATGCGCAGTTTGCCGCCATCGGTGTGGCGGTCAAGCGCTTCAATTTTTCCGGCTTGCTCGATGATCCCCGTAAACATCGTGAAAATATCCTTCGACTAAAAAATCCGGTCCGCTGGAACCGAGCGAGATATTTTTCAGCGGTTGCGATTTCGAAGAAGCAGCCGCGGGCAGCGTTGCCACCGGCACTCCGCCCACGCCCATGATTTTCGGAGCATAAAAGAGCGCGACCTTATCGACAAGGTCGCCCTGCAATGCCGAGCCATTCAATTCCGCGCCTGCTTCCAGCAGAACGTTGAGCATCTCACGCCGACCAAGTTCCGCGAGCACGGTATCGAGACAAACATGGCCGCGTCGATTTCGGGTGCGAACGATCTCGACGCCTTTCTTGGCCAGCGCGCGAGCTCTTGCGGAATCGGGCGACTCGATCGTAAAGACCAGCGCATCCCCATCCGCGGATTTCACGAGCTCCGATTTCCGAGGCAACTGCAATTTCGAATCGACCACCACGCGCAGCAATTTACGACGGCGCGGCAAGCCCGTTCTGTCCGTGAGTTGCGGATCGTCGGCCAGCACGGTGCCGATGCCAGTGAGAATTGCGTCCGCTTTGTGGCGCATTTTCTGGACCGCTGCCAGCGATGCATCGCTCGTGATGCGAGTAGAACGGCCGCGGCGCGCCGCGATCTGACCGTCCAGAGTGAGCGCGCTTTTCAAAGTGACAAATGGAATTCGCGTTCGGATCCATTTCGCAAAATCCTCATTGAGCTCGCGCGCCTGCTTTTCGTAAATCCCGCAGTGGGCTTCGATTCCGGCTTTCTTCAGGACGGCAAATCCGCGTCCCGCGACGGCAGGATTCGGGTCCTCCATAGCGGCGTAGACGGTTTTGATTCCCGCCTCGATCACGGCATTCGTGCACGGACCGGTGCGGCCTGCGGTGCAGCAGGGCTCAAGCGTCACGTAGAGCGTTGCGCCGCGCGCTTTTTCGCCTGCTGCGCGCAGGGCGACGATTTCGGCGTGATCGCGCTTTTCATAATCGTGAAAGCCTTCGCCGACTTTCTCGCCGTCGCGAACCACGATTGCGCCGACATACGGGTTCGGGTGCGCGAGCGCGGTGCCTTTGCGCGCCAGGTCGAGCGCCGCGGACATCCACGAGCCGTGGTCGAAAACGGCGCTATTCGAAGAGGGAATTGACATAGGTTTGCGCGTCGAACGGAACAAGATCGTCAATCTGTTCGCCGGTGCCGACGAAGCGGATCGGCAAATTCAGTTCGCGCGCGATGGCGACAACGATACCACCCTTTGCCGTGCCGTCGAGTTTCGTGAGAACAATTCCAGTGACGCCCGCATGGCTCCAGAATTCGCGCGCCTGATTGAGCCCATTCTGGCCGGTGGTTGCGTCGAGCACGAGCAACACGTCATGCGGCGCGCCGGGAATCACTTTCGCGGCGGTGCGCTTCATTTTTTCGAGCTCGGTCATCAGGTTCGATTTCGTGTGCAGGCGCCCGGCCGTATCGACGATCACCATATCGGCGTTGCGCATTTTCGCTGCGGAAAGCGCGTCGAAAATCACGGCGGAAGGATCGGCGCCCGATTTCTGCTTGATGATTTCCACGCCAGAGCGCTTGGCCCAGACTTCGAGTTGCTCGATCGCCGCTGCGCGAAATGTGTCTGCAGCGCAAAGCACAACCGTGCCGCCCTCTTTTTTCAGGCGATTCGCCAGTTTGCCGATTGTGGTGGTTTTGCCGGTGCCGTTTACGCCGACGACGAAAAGCACGCGCGGCGGCGCAATCGTTTTTCCGTCGGAATTTTTCGCCGGCGCTTCGAGGATTTTCAGGATTTGGAGTTTTAGCTCGCGCTTCAGCTGCTCCGCATCGTCGATCTTGTGCTCGTTCACAAGCTGCCGCAGCGCGGTCAGCACTTCGCGCGTGGTCCGCACGCCGATATCGGCGCTCAGGAGCGCCGATTCGAGCTGCTTCAGCAGCTCCGGGTCGACCGGACGATTGCCGGTGAGGATCTGCTCGACGCGCGCGGCAAGTTCCGTCCGCGTCTTGCCAACGGATTCTTTCAGGCGCTCGAGAAGCGTCGGCTCGGGTTTTCCAAAGAGAGAGATCATGAACTTCGCGCGATGTGCAACAGATTATTTTACCAGAGAGATGGAGCTCAGTTTCTGCCGCAGGATTCGGAACATAAATGCAAAGCAGATTCCCGCCGCAGCGGGCAAGCCTTGACTGCGCCACCCGGTCATCGTGCCGCGGTGATTCCTGAACCGTGCGCGGCTTCGCTTCGGAATGACAATCGGCGGGGTGGCTCTTAAACTTCCACGAGGGTGGCGCTCAGTTTCAACTGTCCGTCGCGGACGGCCGCTTCGAGGGCTTCGACAACTTTTGCGTCGAAGCGCGTAACGGCCAGCGAACGGATGCGGTCGAGCGCGTACTGAAGATCCATCGCGGATTGGTAGGGACGATTCGTGGTGATCGCGTCGAGCGTATCGGCGACGGCGATGATGCGCGCCATCAGCGGAATCTTGTCGCCGGTCAAGCCGTAGGGATAGCCGCCGCCGTCCATGCGCTC
>JASHRM010000327.1 GCA_030037315.1 Candidatus Acidiferrales bacterium | reverse complement strand
AACGGGTTTATTTTAGACCAGCAATCGATCGATCTGCTACGTCCAAATCCCGGTAAAGGAAAAGGCTCTTAAGCGAACCGCAGCCGTATTCTTTGCTCACGACAGGATTGGTCGGCTGCCGTCCATGACGAACATTAGCTTGACAGCTTGGCTGGTTTTGGACTCCGAATGGGAGATGGCGCGCAGGCGCGGTATTCAGTTACCGCAACATGCAGGGTCTTCGGCAATCATACGAAAGAATGACGAAGGTGAAGAGCACTCTGAAGAAAACTGTCGGGACCGCGAAAGAGCCAGAAGAAACCGTGCCTTCGCGTGATTCGCAAGGAACCTGCGCCAAGTCTGCAAGGGTGGCCTTCGAAGACGGAGCATGTAACTCGCGACCGGCGGTTCGGACAGCTCGAATCCGAACTTCAGGAGTTCGCCGTGAATGCGCGGCGCACCCCCGTCGATGGGCCAAACTCATCTTGCGAATTGGGTTGATGTGTTCACGCGACACGGGAGGCAGGACCTGTGAATGGGGCTCTTCCAGCACCAGCAGAGCTCGAAGCGACGCTGGTGCCAAGCAATCACCCTTTCGGTTTTGACGATCACGAAGGCTGAGTCGACAGAGCCAGGATCGGAATAGGCAGTCGGCGAGGCCGAATCGTACCTGATGAGAACGCCTCGAACGTTGATAAACCAAGGGTTGATGACGAGGGCGAGGATCCCCGCATGAAGCGTCGCAGGGGTGACGAGGCCTTGACGACTCGAATGGAACAGCGAGAAGGTGATGGTGCACATGTCGCAGAGCCCTTTTGTTCGGAAGTAGTTGTCTGTGCTCCGAATGCATGTTTTAGGCCGTCCGATATCTCGTCGATGGCTTTCTTGGCCGCATCGAGCTCACCAGCCATGAGGAAGAAGCCGTGCACCATATCGGGATACGGCGAGATCCTCACTGCGACTCCGTCCGATCTAAGCTTCTTCGCATAGATCTCACCTTCGTCGCGCGCGGGGTCGTCCGCATCGGTTATGACCAGCGCCGGCGGCAGATTTTTGAAACTTTTCGCAAACACCGGAGAAATGTACGGATCCCCCAAATCCTGCGTCAAAGGCACGTAGGCAGCGAGAACGGCGGTCCTTCCGTCCGGCGTGACGACTGGATCTCGCGACGTGTATCGTGAAGTCAACGTGATCGCGTCGAGCGAGGGATAGATGAGGACCTGGTAGATCAAAGACGGCCCGTTGCGGTCCCGTGCCATCAAGGTGACCACCGCCGCCAGGTTTCCGCCGGCACCGTCGCCGCCCACGGCGATGCGCCTTGAGTCTCCGCCGAATTCCGCAGCATGCTCAGCCACCCATTTCGTGGCTGCATAAGCGTCGTTGATGGCAGCAGGGTACGGGTTTTCCGGTGCAAGGCGATAGGCCACGGAGACTACGATGCACTCGCACCGATTCGCGATAGAGCGCAGCGCCGTATCGTGCGTATCGAGGCTGCCTGCCACGAAGGCTCCGCCATGAAAGAAGATCAATATAGGAAAATTTGATCCCGCGTGTGGTGTGTAGGTACGAATCGCAAGGCTGCCTGCTGGGCCAGGAATCGATCGATCCATCACGCCGAACACATGCTCGGGTTTTCCCGAGACGGTGGGATAAAAACGATATGTCTTGCGAACATCTTCGACAGTTGTTGGGTGAAGAATTCCTTGTGCGGCCATTTTATCCAGCACTGATTTCAGCTTGGGATCTGTTACCGTCGACATCTCCGAATCGGTCGGTTGTTCGCCGGAAACCTCTTGATTTGCCGCCGCGTCCAACGAGCCTCTCGCCTGCAACGCCACCATGTCGGCACTCGATAGAAAAAGCATAATCGAGCCTAAGATTAAGGCCCTCTGGTTGGTCCATCTGTTTCGCATCTCCACCTCCTCACGCTGGGGTCAACGCTTTGGCTTCGAGCGCGACCTATTTTCCCCCGGCCAATCGATTCCGGCTGTGAGTACGGTCACAAATTGTAGTGACGCGACTCATGTGTGGAGGGGCGGGTAGACTGCAGAGTTGTCAGGCAAGACTTGTCCATTTCGGAATCACAGGCGGAGTTAGCTTGGAATTGCACGCCGAGATGCTGATCGGAAAGTCGTGGCACCAGAGGATCCCTGCCTGGCGGGATGCCGTAGCACTCTGCTTCGTTGTCGCCGCAGTGATCTTGCTAGGGATGGGAGGACACCAAATGGTGTCGCCCTTCGTGCCAGCTCGACCGCCCGCAATATCGCTTTCGCCCACCGTTTTGCCTCTTTACGCTCTTCGCACGACGATGCGTATGCTTGCGGCTCTCTGTTTGTCGCTGATATTTACGCTCACGTATGGAACGGCGGCTGCCAAGAGCCGTCGTGCCGAAATGGTGCTCATTCCGTTGCTGGACGTTCTGCAATCGGTTCCGGTTCTCGGATATTTGTCGTTCACGGTTGTATTTTTCGTTTCGCTATTTCCAAACAATTTCTTGGGCCCGGAGTTAGCCGCGATTTTCGCAATTTTCACGGCCCAGGCCTGGAATATGACCTTCAGCTTCTATCAATGCCTTCGAACGGTCCCCAACGACTTAGACGAGGCCAGCCGCGCGTTTCGCTTGTCAACATGGCAACGGTTTTGGCGTCTCGATGCGCCGTTTGCGATGCCCGGCCTGGTCTGGAACATGATGATGTCGATGTCTGGTGGATGGTTTTTTGTCGTGGCATCTGAAGCTATCTCGGTCGGAACGATGCAGATTGCTTTGCCCGGTATCGGCTCCTACGTCGCCGTGGCAATTCAAGATCGCAATCTCAAAGCAGTTGGTTGGGCAATCCTAGCGATGAGCATAACGATC
>JASHRM010000326.1 GCA_030037315.1 Candidatus Acidiferrales bacterium | reverse complement strand
TAGTTGCTCTTTCCTTGATTCCTCCTTCTGAGATTCCGGTCGAATGAAAGGCGGATTGCGGAGTATTACGATCACAAATTCCTTGGAAAGCAGTTCAAATGGCTGAAGCGACCTGCAGACGCGAAATCGAATTGGAAATTCCGGCCGATCAAGTGGAGAAGGCCACGGAAAAGGTGGCGCGAGACATCGCGCGCATCGCTCGCGTGCCGGGATTCCGCCCCGGCAAGGCGCCGGTGACGCTGGTGCGGCGGCGGTTTGCGGGTGATATCGAAGGCGAAGTGGTCCAGACGCTGGTGCCAGAATATCTCGAAAAAGAACTCGATGAGAAGAAACTCGTTCCAGTCACGCGACCCGCTCTCGACAAGGTGGAATTCAAGAACGGCGAGCCGTTGCGCGTACGGGCCGTCTTCGAAGTGCTCCCCGAATTCGAATTGGGGGATTACAAAAATCTGCAAATTCAAATCGACGACATCGAAGTGGGCGACACGCAAGTCGATAAGACACTCGAACAGATGCGGGAGCGGGCTGCTACGTTTGTTCCGGTGGAGGGACGCCCTGCCAAAGATGGCGATTCCGTCCAGATCAAATTGAGTGGCACGCCGGTGGGCGGCGGCGATCCGGTGCAAGCCGACAACGTAATGGTGCCGCTGGGAGCCGAAGAAACGCTGGGCGCGTTCACCGAAAATCTTCGCGGTTCAACCGCGGGCGAGACGAAGAAGTTCGACGCGCAGTATCCGGCGGATTATCCGGATCAAAAGCTAGCAGGGAAGACGTATACGTATTCCGCGGAAGTCCTGGGCGTAAAGGAAAAGAAGCTCCCCGAGCTGAATGACGAGTTTGTGAAAGACATGGCGGGCTCACAAGGGGCAGAAACCGGTGGCGTGACGACGCTGGACGACCTGCGCAAGAAAATTCGCGAGAGTCTTGACCACGAAAAAGAGCATCGCCAAACCGATCAGGCTCACGAAAAGATCCTGGAGACGTTGGTGAAGCAGCATGACTTCCCTGTGCCCGAGGCTCTGGTCGAAAGCCAGATGGATTCACGCCTGGAGCGCACGGTTCGGACTCTGGCGGCGCAAGGAGTGGATCCGAGAGCCGTCAATGTGGATTGGGCGGCGCTGCGGGCGCGGCAGCGCGATCGCGCGGTGACCGACGTGAAGGCGGAAATCCTGCTCGACCGGATCGCCACCGCCGAAAAAATCGACGCAACGGACGAAGAACTCGAAAAAGAGATTTCCGCGCTTGCTGAACGCGGTGGCGAATCCGCAACGGCGTTGCGCGCTCGCTTGACAAAGCAGGGAGCGCTCGATAGGATGAAATCGCAGTTGCGAAATAACAAAACGATCGACTGGCTCTACCGCACGGCCCGAATCGAGAAGACAGCTACAGGGGAAAAATAAGTCGGATTCGGGGTTTTTTCCTCAGCGCGCAAGATATTTTCCAAATGAGACAAACTGACGACGCGAATCCGCGTGCAACGACTCTGGTTCCCATGGTTGTCGAGCAGACAAACCGTGGCGAACGAGCCTACGACATCTATTCGCGGCTGCTGAAGGACCACATTATTTTCATCGGTACGCCGATTGACGATCATGTGGCGAATCTCGTAACCGCGCAGCTTCTGTTTTTGGAATCCGAGGATCCCGAGAAGGATATTTCGGTTTATATCAACTCGCCGGGGGGCTCCATCTCGGCGGGAATGGCGATTTACGACACGATGCAGTTCGTCCGGCCAGACGTGGTTACGTACTGCATCGGGCAGTCCGCTTCGATCGCGGCGGTGTTGCTGGCCGCCGGGACGCCGAAAAAGCGCTACGCGTTGCCCAACTCTCGTGTTCTCATTCACCAGCCATGGATGTCCGGCCTTTCCGGTCAGGCGACGGATATCGATATCCACGCGAAAGAAATCATACGGACCCGGACGGCGTTGAACGCGCTACTCGCGAAACACACAGGCCAATCGGTCGACAAAATTGAAAAAGATGTGGAACGCGATTTCATCATGACGCCTGATCAGGCCAAGGCGTATGGCATCGTGGATGAAATCATCACCAAGCACCGGTAACCGCGTTCCAAAATGGTTAGTAGTGAAGGCGATGAATCTTGGGACGGAAAGTTTTTTCTGTCCTAGAATGGGTGAAGATTCATCCAGGGGTCGTGGTAAGGGGAGGGGGCATTACCGTTGAAACGGTTCACCCCAGAAGAGCCGCTGCGCTGTTCCTTCTGCCATAAGACGCAGGAGCAGGTGGAGAAACTTATCAGTTCTCCATCGGAGTACCCGCGATCTTATATCTGCAACGAATGTGTGGGCGTTTGCCAGCAGATCCTGGAAGATGAGAAGCGTGAGCAATCGTCGCCTGCGAATCGGCGCCTGCCACGCCCGCCCGAGATTAAGTCGTTTCTCGATGGGTACGTGATCGGACAGGATAAGACGAAGAAGAAATTGGCCGTCGCGGTTTACAACCATTACAAGCGGATCTTCCTGAACCGGCAGCCTGGCGACGTGGAGTTGACGAAGTCGAACATTCTGTTGATTGGTCCGACCGGAACCGGCAAGACGCTGCTGGCACAAACCCTCTCGCGAATGCTGGACGTTCCCTTCGCGATTGTGGATGCGACGACGCTCACGGAAGCGGGTTATGTGGGCGAGGACGTGGAAAATATCATCCTGAAGCTGCTTCAAGCGGCAGATGGAGACGTCCAAAAGGCCCAGCAAGGCATCATATATATCGACGAAATCGACAAGATTTCGAAGAAGGACGAGAATCCCTCGATTACGCGGGATGTTTCGGGCGAGGGCGTCCAGCAGGCGCTGCTGAAGATTCTGGAGGGAACGGTTGCCAACGTTCCTCCGCAGGGCGGACGCAAGCATCCCCATCAGGAGTTCACGCCGGTCGATACCACGAATATCCTGTTCATCTGCGGCGGGGCCTTCGTGGGACTGGAAAAGATTATCGAGCGCCGCGTGGGGCAGAAGTCACTCGGCTTCCATGCCGACGCGCAGCCCTCAACGGCGACGCGCCGGAATATCGAAATGCTGGAGCAGGCACAGCCGACGGACTTGATTCGATACGGGTTAATTCCGGAATTTGTGGGCAGATTGCCCGTTGTAGGAGTGTTGAGCGACCTCGATAAGGGCGCGCTCGTCCGGATTCTGACGGAGCCCAAGAATGCGCTGGTCCGTCAGTATCAGAGACTCTTTGAATTCGAGAACGTTCGCCTGCGCTTTACCGACGACGCTCTTGAGACGGTTGCGGACCTGGCGCTGCAGCGCAAGGTAGGCGCTCGCGGCCTGCGTATGATCCTCGAAGATTTGATGCTGGAGATGATGTACCACCTGCCGGCGCAGCGAAAGCTTCGTGACTTCGTCGTCACGGCTGACATGGTCAAGGGCCGCGAGATCAATTGGAGCCTGCTCGAGAAAGCCGGCTAGCCCTTTCCGATTCGATTTTTTTGTTGCGAGAACGCGGCGCTTGCGCCGCAGCCTAAGGATGGCATGTTCAATAAAGAAAAAAGCGAAGTGAAGCGCGTCCCAATGATGCCTGTGCGGGAAATGGTGATTTTCCCGGAAATGATGCATCCGTTTATCGTGGGGCGCGAAGCGTCGGTGCGTGCGCTCGAAGATGCGCTGGCCGGCGATAAAAAGATTTTTCTCGTCACCCAGCACGATGCTTCGGTAGACGATCCAAAACCCGAGGAAATCTACCAGGTTGGCACGCTTGCGAACATCGTGCAGAGCGTGAAGCTGCCAGATGGCAATATCAAAGTGCTCGTGGAAGGTACCGAACGCGCAAAGATCGTCCAAGTGACGAATGAAGAGGGCTTTTTCCGCGCTTCGGTGCGCACGGTGCCTGTGAAAGTCGAGCCGGGGCCGCAGATCGAGCAGTCCTCCACACGAGTGACCGGGCTTTTCGAGCAATATGTGAAGCTTTCGCAGAGCCTGAATTACGACACGATGATCGCGGCGGTCCGCGTCGAAGACCCCGGAAAGCTTTCGGACGCCATTGCGGCGAACCTGCAAATTTCCGTGGAAGAAAAGCAGGAGTTGCTCGAGATTTTCGAGCCGGTTGAGCGCTTGAACCGCATTGCCGACATTCTTGAAGTCGAAATCGAAAAGCTTAACGTCGATCGGTCGATCAATACGCGCGTGAAGCGGCAGATGGAGCGCGCGCAAAAAGAGTACTACCTCAACGAAAAGCTGAAGGCGATTCAAAAAGAGCTTGGGCGCGGCGAGGCCAGCGAAATCGATCAGCTCAAAAAGAAAATTGAGACGTCGGGCATGCCCGAAGGGCCGATGGAAAAGGCCATGCAAGAGCTGAAGCGGCTCGAGATGATGCCGCCGATGTCCGCCGAATCCACCGTTTCGCGCAATTATCTGGATTGGCTGCTCGCTGTGCCGTGGAAGAAGCGTTCCAAGGAAATTCGCGACATCAAGCGCGCGGAACAAATACTTTCCGAAGATCACTACGGCCTCGAAAAGATCAAAGAGCGGATTATCGAATATCTTGCTGTCCGGCAGCTGGTGAAGAATCCGAAGGGCTCAATCCTCTGCTTCCTTGGGCCTCCAGGCGTAGGAAAAACGTCGTTAGCAATGTCAATTGGACGCGCGACCGGAAGAAAATTCGTGCGCGTGTCGCTAGGCGGCGTGCGCGACGAGGCTGAAATTCGCGGCCATCGGCGCACTTATATCGGCGCCCTGCCCGGCCAGATCATTCAGATGATGCGGAAGGCTGGGACGACAAATCCGGTCTTCGTTCTCGACGAAGTCGACAAAATGTCCATGGATTTCCGGGGTGATCCGTCGGCTGCGCTCATGGAAGTGCTGGACCCGGAACTTAACCACGCGTTCACGGATCATTATTTGGACGTCGAGTACGATCTATCGAAGGTGATGTTCATTTGTACGGCGAATGTCCTGCATACGATTCCACAACCTTTACAGGATCGCATGGAAGTCTTGCGGCTGCCCGGCTATACCGAGCAGGAAAAGCATCAGATCGCGCAGCGCTACCTTGTGAAGCGGCAGCGCGAAGCAACGGGCGTTTCGCAAGATAACGTAAACTTCACGGATGATGCGATCGCTCACATCATCCGGCACTACACGCGCGAAGCCGGCGTCCGCAATCTGGACCGTGAAATTGCGAATATTTGCCGCAAAGTGGCGCGGAAAGTGGTTGTCGAGGGACAGAAGTTCTCAACGGAAGTTACTTCCAAGAATGTGAACGATTACCTCGGCGTCCTGAAATATCGCGATTTTCTCGCTGAAAAGAAGAACGAAATTGGCTTAACCACTGGCCTTGCTTGGACAGAAGTCGGCGGCGAAGTGCTTTCCACCGAGGCGACCTTGATGGAAGGCAAGGGCCGGCTCACGCTCACCGGGAAACTCGGCGACGTGATGCAAGAATCCGCGCAAGCCGGAATGAGTTATGTGCGTTCACGCAGCCACACATTTGGATTGCCGAAGGATTTTTACCGCCATCTTGATATCCACGTCCACGTGCCTGAAGGCGCGATTCCCAAGGATGGCCCCTCAGCGGGCATTACGATGTGCACGTCGATCGTTAGCGCGTTGACGCGCATTCCGGTCCGCTGCGATATCGCCATGACGGGCGAGATTACGTTGCGCGGAAAGGTGTTCCCGATCGGCGGAGTGAAGGAAAAGCTGCTGGCGGCGCATCGCCTCGGCTTGCGTACCGCGATTCTGCCGAAAGACAACGAGAAGGATCTGGCGGATGTTCCGCCGGAAATTTTGTCGCAAATGTCGATCCATTTTGTCGGGTCGATGGACGAAGTCCTGCAATTTGCGCTGGAGACTCCGCTGCCGATTGCCACTCATCCCCCGGTGGCCGGAGTGGATGGCAAATACGCAAATGACGTTGCGCAGGACAATGAATTAACCAATTGAAGCCTTCGGTCCCCCTACATCCTGCTTGGCAGGTTCGGCCCGCGACCGAAGTCTAAGGTTTCTGTACGTAAGCCCTTACGGAATCTGGGATAGAGTGCCTCGATAGAACGCGTTCCGCCCCGGATCCATTTCACAAAAAACAATTGCCTGTCAGCAGGCTTTAGAAGGAAAGAATTCTATGAGTGTTAGCCTTGCAGAACTAAAAGACAAAAACATCACCGATCTCGCCAAGATCGCGAAGGAGCTTAATATTCCCGGCTCCTCCGGCATGCGCAAGCAGGAGTTGATCTTCCAGATCCTCCGCGCGCAGACGGAAAAGAACGGCCTGATCTTCTCTGAGGGCGTGCTGGAATGCCTGCCGGACGGCTTCGGCTTCTTGCGCGCGCCAGAATACAACTATCTGCCCGGGCCGGACGACATTTACGTTTCGCCGTCGCAGATTCGCAAATTCGACTTGCGCACGGGGGATACTGTTTCCGGCCAAGTTCGCCCGCCCAAGGATGGCGAGCGCTATTTCGCGCTGATCAAAGTCGAAGCAGTCAATTTTGAAGATCCGGAAGTCGCGCGGAACAAGATTTTCTTCGACAACCTGACACCGCTCTACCCGCAGGAGCGAATTCGCCTGGAAACCACGAAGGAAAATCTGACGGGGCGCGTGCTGGACATGCTTTGCCCGATAGGCAAAGGGCAGCGCGGATTGATCGTGGCGCCGCCGCGCACGGGAAAAACGATGATGCTGCAATCGATTGCGAATTCGATCACAGCGAATCATCCGGAAATCGCGTTGATCGTGCTGCTGATCGACGAGCGCCCCGAAGAAGTCACGGACATGCAGCGCACCGTGAAGGGCGAAGTGATCAGCTCCACGTTCGATGAGCCGCCCCAACGGCACATCCAAGTAGCGGAAATGGTGCTCGAAAAGGCGAAGCGCCTGGTGGAGCACAAGCGAGACGTGGTGATCCTGCTCGATTCGCTGACGCGCTTGGGCCGCGCGTATAACGCGGTGACGCCGCCTTCCGGCAAAGTACTCTCGGGCGGTATCGATGCGAATGCGCTTCAGCGCCCACGCCGGTTTTTCGCGGCAGCGCGGCACATTGAAGAGGGCGGCTCGCTCACAATCATGGCGACAGCGCTGATCGATACCGGCAGCCGAATGGACGACGTGATTTTCGAAGAGTTCAAAGGCACCGGCAACATGGAAATCAACCTCGACCGGCGCTTGGTCGATAAGCGCGTCTTCCCGACGATCGATATCAACCGCTCGGGCACTCGAAAAGACGAACTACTGCTGCCAGCCGATGAATTGAACCGCGTCTGGGTGTTGCGCAAAGTGTTGAGCCCGCTATCGACCGTGGAAGCGATGGAGCTTTTGCTCGGCCGCCTCTCGAAGACGAAGACGAACGCGGAATTCCTTGCCTCGATGTCCAGCCCAGCATAGGTTGCTTGCTGGCGGCTCGGCTCAGAAAAACTTCCAAAGTGCCATCAGGAGTACCACAACAAGTCCGGCGATGATTAGTCCGGCCACTAGCTTGATTACTGGTCGAGGAATCGCTGGGGTCGGTGGAATCGGCTTTTTGGGCGGTACCGGCGGATCGAGAACGCCGACCGCGGTGTACTTTCTAGGAGGTCCCCCGGAGCGACTTCCACCCGCTTGGGGTTCGGGTTCTTCCCCGCGCGGAGTAAATTCGTAGGACATTGACCGATCGTAGTGCCGCGCGTGCCCGTTCGTCTACTGCTTGCCTGCCGGGCGTTGGAAGCTACGGGGGCTTCCGGACTGACTCTCAAAAACGAAGACAAAACGTCGAATAGTCTTGGACCGCCTTATGCGACGGCCAACGCTGACTTGGGCACGCCATTGATCGTCTTGAGAATCCGCGAAACGATCTGATATGGATCGCCCTGCGAATTTGGACGGCGGTCTT
>JASHRM010000325.1 GCA_030037315.1 Candidatus Acidiferrales bacterium | reverse complement strand
GAAAGAAAGCGCGCTGCGGTCTGGTGCGCGATCCGTGGAGGGTTGGAACAATGGTTCAGTTGACGCCGGTCGCGGTCTCGAAGGTGAAGGAGATTCTCTCGCAGCAAACGCCCGCACCGACAGGGCTGCGCGTGGCGGTTGTCGGAGGCGGGTGCTCGGGATTCAGCTACCGCATGGCCTTTGAAAACCAGGTAAATGAAGCCAGCGACAATGTTTACGAATTTGACGGCCTCAAAGTGCTGGTCGACCAGATGAGCGAAATGTACCTGGACGGCATCTCGATCGATTACATCGAGACGCTCGAGGGCGCGGGATTCAAGTTCAATAATCCGAACGTGAAGAGCACCTGCGGCTGCGGTAGTTCGTTCACGGTCTAATCTTGGCGCGACATTTTCGAAAAGTTTCTCTCCTGTATCTCTGGCTCCCGGGGCGATGAGCTCCGGGAGTTTTTTTTGGCCGCATGCTTCACGGAACATCGCGCGGCGCCGGCGATTGAAAAGCCCCTGCGCTCTTCGTATGCTACATCCTGCCCATGAAGATCGCTTTAGCCCAATTCAATCCTACAGTTGGTGACTTCGAAGGAAATCGCGCGCGGATTTTGGAGCTGGCGCGAGAAGCTCAATCTGGCGGCGCCGATCTGGCGCTCTTCTCCGAGCTTTGCCTCTGCGGCTATCCGCCACAGGATCTGATCGAAAGGCCGTCGTTCGCTGTAAGAAACCAGCACGAATTGCTTTGCCTCGCGCGCGAAATTCCGCTGCCGTCACTGGTTGGCTTTGTCGGTAAGGCGCAGGACAACACGGGAAAACCCGTCGCAAATTCGGCGGCGCTAATCGCTCCCGGGAAAATCCTCTTCGAGCAGCGAAAAATGCTGCTGCCGACCTACGATGTGTTCGACGAAACGCGCTATTTCCAGCCGGCCCACACTCAGTATGTCTTTCCCTTTCATGCAGAAAAACTCGGCGTGACGATTTGTGAAGACAGCTGGAATGACAAAACGTTCTGGCCCGAGCGATTGTACGAGCGCGATCCAGTCGCCGAACTTGTGGGGAAGGGAAGCTCGATCATCCTGAATTTGTCGTCTTCGCCCTATACGATGGGGAAGCGGGGCTTGCGTCACGATATGCTGCGGACGATTGCGCTAGAGCGCGGCATTCCCGTGGTTTACGTAAACCAGGTTGGCGGGAACGATAGCTTGGTATTTGACGGATCGAGCATCGCGTTCACGCCGGACGGGCGCGTGGCGGCGCTGGCGCGGTCGTTCGATGAAGACTTGATCTTTTTTGACACGGCGACCGGTAAGGGCGACATCCATCCGGAAATTGAAGATGAGTTCGAAGCTGCCTATTGCGCCTTGGTGATCGGAACGCGGGATTATGTTCGCAAGTGCGGATTCCGCAAGGTCGTGGTCGGATTGAGCGGTGGGATTGACTCAGCGCTCGTTGCTGTGATCGCCGCGGAAGCGCTGGGAACCGAAAACGTGCTTGGTGTGGCGATGCCGGGGCCGTATTCCTCCGAAGGCGCCCTACGCGACGCACAGCAACTCGCCAAAAATCTCGGGATTGAGCTGCTTACACTGCCGATTAACGACACTTTTGCAACCTATCGCGAGATCCTGACGGCGCCGTTCGCGGGACTGCCCGAGGACGTAACCGAGGAAAATCTTCAGGCCCGAATCCGCGGCAACTTGCTGATGGCGCTTTCGAATAAGTTCGGATCGCTTGTGTTGAGCACCGGGAACAAATCCGAATTGGCGGTCGGCTATTGCACTCTTTATGGGGATATGGCCGGAGGGCTTGCCGTGATTTCCGACGTGCCGAAAACAATGGTCTACGATCTCGCAGCTTTCGTGAACCGGCGAAAACCGGTGATACCGCAAGCAATCATCACGAAGGCTCCCTCCGCGGAGTTACGGCCGAATCAAACCGATCAAGACACACTCCAACCTTACGAAGACCTTGACCGTATTTTGAAAGCTTATGTTGAAGATTTGCAGAGCCCGGAACAGATCGCTGAAGAATGCTTGCTGCCACTGGAGCTAGTGCGGTCCGTAACCCTTCAGGTGGACCGAAGCGAATACAAGCGTAAGCAAGCGCCGCCGGGGCTGAAGATTACGTCGAAGGCATTTAGCGTTGGCCGGCGGTTCCCGCTGGCGCAGAAATTTTCTGTATAGCGGTTGCGCTTTCCGAAACACGTCGCTTGTTAATAAACGAGACAATTTAGTTTGCAGCTTAAGTCTGTAGTATACGAGACGGCCACAATGACCACACATTCTCACTCCTCCCATTCTCACTCGACCCATTCGCACGGAACGCTTCATCATCATGCAAAACCGAATCCGCTGGTGGGAATATGGCGGCTCATCTCTTCGGAGACGACGATGACGGAGAGCGGAAAGACCGAAGTCCTTCTGGCAAAGCAGCCCAAGGGCTACCTCATCATTACGGCCGAGGGCCGCATGATGACCGTCAGTATTGGCAGCGCTCGAAAAAAAGTGCCCACTAGCGACGCCGACTTGACCGAACTGTGGAAGACGATGATGGCCTACACCGGGAAGTATCGAGTGGAGGGCGAATACTTTGTGACCATGGTGGATGTATCGTGGTACGAAGTTTGGACCGGCACAGAGCAGAGACGCCGGTACAAGCTGGAGGGCGACAGGCTGACGATCGTTACCTCGCCGCAGCCAGTCGGAGCCGGACGCCGCGCAAAAGCGCTGATTTCATCGAAGGTTGTTTGGGAACGAGACAAGTGATTCGGGCCGGAGCGGCCTAAATCCCCAAGACGTTAACCAGCTCTCGAACCGATGCTGCTGATTTGTCCAACGCGGCCTTTTCTTCGGGAGTCAGTTTAATTTCGATGATCTGTTCGGCCCCTTTGGCGCCGAGCTTCACTGGCACGCCAACGAAGAGCCCCTTGATTCCGTATTCGCCTTCCAAATAAACCGCGCAGGGCAAAATCTTTTTCTTATCCTCAAGTATTGCTTCAACCATCTCAACAGCCGCAGCAGAGGGCGCGTAGTACGCGGAGCCGGTTTTGAGCAGGTTCACGATTTCCGCGCCACCCTTGCGGGTGCGTGCGACGATTGCTTCCAGTTTTTCTTGAGATATCAGCTCGGGAATAGGAATCCCTGCAACAGTCGAATAACGCGCCAGCGGCACCATGTCGTCACCGTGCCCACCAAGAACAAAGGAGTGCACGTTCTCAACGGACACTTTCAGTTCGTCCGCAACGAAAGTGCTCATGCGCGCGGAGTCGAGAACACCGGCCATTCCGAGCACGCGGCTCTTGGGAAACCCACTGACCTTGAATGCGGCCTGCGCCATTGCATCAAGTGGGTTCGTCACGACGATAAGGACTGCGTTCGGTGATAGCTTAACGACCGCTTCAACCACCGCTTTGATTACGTCGTAGTTCGCTTTGAGCAGGTCGTCACGGCTCATTCCAGGTTTTCGTGGGAAACCTGCGGTGATCACGATGATGTCGCTATTCGCCGTTTCCTTATAGTCGCCCGCGGATGTGGAAATTCCCGCAGCGTGAGCGTCTGATCCAAGGATTGGTCCGGACTCGGCCATGTCGAGGGCTTTGCCTGCGGGCACGCCTTCGAGAATATCCGTCAGCACGACATCTGCGAGACCGGCATCATGTATTCGTTGAGCTGTCGTCGAGCCGACGAAGCCGCCTCCCACAACCGTTACCTTCCTCCGCATTCGCAACGACTCCTTAAAGTGAAATCTATTTATTCAAGGAAATAAAAAGCAGGTTGTTTCAATTCTCCGACCCTGAAAACTTCGAGAAAACGCGCAGGCTTCTCAGCGGCTAAGAGCTGCGGGCGTCTGCATATTCTCGATGATTGAGCTGGCGAATTCTGCCGTACCGACTTTAGTTGCATCGGACATGAGTCGCTCGAGATCGTAGGTGACGCGCTTCTGCTTGATCGTTCGTTCGATGCTCTCTTCGATCAGGCGCGCTACTTCCTTCCAGCCCATAAACTCGAACATCATGGCGCCTGAGAGCAGCACCGAGCTCGGATTCACCATGTCCTTATCCGCGTACTTAGGCGCCGTGCCGTGCGTGGCTTCAAAGCAGCCGTAGCCATCGCCAATATTTGCCCCGGGTGCCATGCCGAGGCCGCCGACTTGCGCGGCGCACGCGTCTGAAATGTAGTCGCCATTCAGGTTAGGCGTTGCAAACACCTGATATTCATCCGCGCGGGTTAAGACCTGCTGGAAGACAGAATCCGCAATTCTGTCGTTGATCAGGATTTTCGATTTCCATTTCCCACGACCGTGCGTAGCGGAAATCGAGTCCAGAACTTTCTTCACTTCGTCGCAGACGCGCCGGCGGAAATCTCCCGTGGCTTGCTCGAGGCCGGGTTCGATCATTTCCGCGTTGCGCTCGACGCTTAAGCCGGGACTTTGTTCGACGTTGCCGAGGATCCAGCTTTCCCGCTCGGTGACGACCTCCGGACGGAATTCTTCAACCGCCAGCTCATATCCCCAGTCGCGAAACGCACCCTCGGTGAACTTCATGATGTTGCCCTTGTGCACCAAGGTGACCACGGTCCGGCGATTGTCGATCGCATATTGAATCGCGCGGCGCACGAGCCGCTTCGTATTCCTTGCGGACATCGGCTTGATGCCGATGCCGGGGAATTCCGGCAGGCGCTTCTTCGTGCCTTTCAACATCTCGTTGTTGATGAAGGCGGCGATTTTCTCCGCTTCCGCCGAGCCGGCTTTCCACTCGATGCCTGCGTACACATCCTCGGTATTCTCGCGAAAGATCACTACGTTCATTAGTTCCGGGTGCCGCATCGGCGTCGGAACGCCCTCGATGTAGCGAACGGGACGGACGCAAGCGTAAAGGTCGAGAACTTGGCGCAGCGTAACGTTCAGCGAACGAATGCCTCCGCCCACTGGAGTTGTGAGAGGCCCTTTGATCGAAACGCGAAAATCGCGGATGGCGTCAACAGTGTCCTGAGGCAGCCAGTCTTTAAACTGATTAAAGGCTTTCTCGCCGCCGAAAACCTCCAGCCACGCGATCTTCTTCTTGCCGCCGTAGATCCTTTCCACGGCTGCATCGAACACGCGCTGAGCGGCTCTCCAGATGTCGCGGCCTGTTCCGTCGCCTTCTATGAACGGAATGATCGGATGGTCGGGAACTTGAAATTCGCCGCCGACATATTCGATCACTTTGCCGTGCGAGGGAACTGGCACGCCGTTGTACGAACTCTTCATAAGCTTACAATCTCCCGGGCGACTGCCGAACAGAAGCCACACAAAACGCAGCAATTCTCGCAGCGGAACAAGCTACATTAACACAATTATTTCGCGCCTGTGCACCAAGCCGCGCGAACATTTCCGAAAGGTTTTCACGAGGATGTGTGAAAGTCGCACGACTTTGTATACATTGCGTATGTGTAAGCAAGGCGGGCCGGACGCGTTCATGCCGCGCGAAATGAAAAAAGCCGAAGTAGCGGACAGCGTGTGCCGGAAATCGGGATGACGGTTCGCATCACCAGAATTACCAGCCTCGGCGGTTGGCACTGCAACAAGATCATGCACTGCCGGATTTCGATAAGATCGAAAAGCTTCTTTAGTGGCGGGAGCGGCGATGTGCGCGCCGCGAATTATGAACCTTCACTTGAGAGCCAGTTCGATCCCCTTGTACCACGAAAAACTGCACGACATGAAATTCAACTGATACTGCGAATGTCGACGTGACGACGTAGCTGGGGCGAGTCGAGCGGCGCGGCACCCCGAGCGACTTCGAAAAATATTCAATAGGCATAACTTGGCGGCGGCTTCTTGCCGAGACCCCGGACGATCGCGGCGATAAATAGTCCCAGCAAAAATCCCCCGACGTGCGCCCACCACGCAACACCACCGGTTGCGGCCTGCGCGATTGAACTTACACCACTGGCGAACTGGATCAGAAACCAAAGACCGATAAAGATCCATGCAGGGATTCGAGCAGTGAACCAGATGATCAGAAGCGGGATCAGAGTGAGTATCTGCGATCTGGGGAAGAAGACGATGTACGCCCCAAGGACTCCCGCGATCGCGCCACTTGCACCAAGCGAAGGTATGTGTGATCCCCAGGAGAAGAATACTTGAGCAACGCCCGAACCGATCCCGCACAGCAGATAGAAGAGCAGGTAGGGAGCAGGGCCCATACGATCCTCTACGTTTCCGCCAAAAATCCAAAGAAACCACATGTTGCCGATGATGTGCAGCCAACCGGCGTGTAGGAACATGCAAGTAATCAGCGGAAAGAACGCTTGCCCGAGCGTGTATCGATGCCCTTGCAGGGCCAATGCGATTTTTGCCGGACTTAGCGCGTAAGTTCTGATGAAAGCTTCACTCGCCGCATGAGAAAGTGAGATTTCATGAATGAACACTGCTCCATTGACCAAAATAAGAAGCAGCGTGACGTATGGGAACGTTTTGCGAGACGTGGTGTCCTTGAGCGGGATCACGCCTATTTCTCCGCCGAAAAGCGCAGTCTGGCTAATCGGCTCGCTTCAAACAATTGTTCGCGTGTAAACATTCGCGCAGAGCGTCGCCCGTGTCGCTGGAACTTCCGAATTTCGCGCACGGACTTAATCCCACCCCGTGCACCGGGCTCGGTGCAACTCAACGCAGCGGCGGCGCAGCTAAATTCAAGTATTCCTTTGATTGCAAAACCACGGACTAGCCCGTAAATGAACGCTCCATGGAATATGTCACCGGCGCCCGTCGTGTCCACCGCCGCTACTTGATAGCCAGGGCACAGCAGAAACTGCAATCCATCCCAGGCGAGAACACCGTGGGCGCCCAAGGTCGCAGCTATCAAGTGACACTTGAACTGAGCAAAGATCTGGGGAAGTGATTGCAACAATCCGCTGTCGCCAGTGAGCCGCTTGGGAAAGCCTTGCGAGGTAACGACGTAATCCACGTTCTTAAGTAACGCTTCTACTCCCGGGTAACAGTTGTCGAAATCCCCAACGACCGGGATTCCTTTTTCGCACGCCCATCGAGCCGCTTGTGCTGACGCAGCGGTATCATGGCCATCCACTAAAAGAACGGAGGTGGGAGTAATCCACCCCCGTTCAAGGTCCTTGGGCTCCAAAGCAATTCGGGAGTCGCGCTTCCATAGGACTGTGCGCTCGCCGCAGGATTCATCGACCAAAATGTACGAAGATTGGCTTGTGCATCCTTTCGCGACGATCCAATGAGCGTCCACGCCCTCGCGTTTCATGTCTGCGATCTGCAATTTTCCGGCTTCGTCGTCCCCAATTTTGCCGACATAGCGCGTCGAAAGCCCCCATCTTTGACAGGCAATCATGGCGCTGGCCACTTGGCCGCCCAGTTTTATCTCCGATGAAATCACTTCAACTTTTGAATCGAGGACGGGGAAGTGCGGCAGACGAATAATCGTGTCGGTCGCATTTATGCCGACGCCGGCAACGTCCACGAATTCCAATTGAGGTTCCGGCTTCGGCGTCATGAAGGGAATAATCTAGCCGACCTTAAATGTTTTTCAAAGATACCGGCGAACTGGGGTTTTGAGTTTCTCGATTGCGCGAGCCGAATGGCTGTGGTAGAAAAATTTTGTTTCCACTTGTGCGGCACGTAGATCGTTCGGGCTCAAGTAATTGTTTACGAGTCGACGCGCCGACACGCCAATGCCACTTCACGAATCTGAGGCGATTATCCTTCAACGATACCCATTGGGCGAAGCCGACCGGCTGGTGAGCTTTTTCTCGCGAACCATGGGCCGTATGCGCGGTGTCGCGGCAGGGGCACGAAAACCGAAGAGCCGGTTTGGCTCAACGCTCGAACAGCTCTCGCACATTCGAATTTGGTTTTTTGAGCGTGAGACCCGCGAGTTGGTTCGCATCAGCCAGTGTGAAATGATCGAATCGTTTCTCGATGCATTCGGTGATTACAATTCAAGCGTCGCTTTAGGGCTTCTCACCGAGATCACGGAGGCGGTGTTGCCGGATCGCGAAGCATCGGACGCAAACTTCAGGCTCCTCCTTCTCTGCGCGCAGACTGTAAAGCGAACAGGCCAAGCCGAACTTGCGATCGCATACTTCTCGTTGTGGACCGTCAAGCTCGGTGGCTGGCTACCGTCGCTCGATATTTGTGCAAAGTGCGGTAAGGCATTGCTTGAAGATGCGCCCGCATATTTCTTTGCGAGCGGACCGGCGATTTATTGCAGCAACTGCCGGCGACCGGGGGCACGGACGCTTTCGCCTCAAGCGTTTGGCGCTATGCGCCACATGCTTCGAGAAAAACTAGATCATCTCGTGCCTAAGACTCCCGCGGAATCGGAGCCCTCGCAACGGCGTTCAGTGAGAGAAGTAGCGAGCATAATGATGGACATAATTGAGAGGCAGATCGACAAGAAATTGAAGTCACGAGAATTGTTTCATTCGCTGGAACCCAGTGATACTTCGCGTCCGATATGAAGAACAAGACAGCAAAGCCGCACGGTCTAAGCTTCCAAGAACTTCTACTAACACTTGAAGATTATTGGACGCGCCGCGACTGCATTCTTCAGCAGCCGTACGACATCGAGGTCGGTGCGGGAACGATGCACCCAGAAACGTTCCTGCGTGTTCTCGGGCCGGATCCATATCGAGTTGTCTATGCACAGCCGAGCCGACGGCCCGCCGATGGCCGCTATGGCGAAAATCCGAACCGCTTGTACAAGCACACGCAGCTTCAAGTGATACTCAAGCCCTCGCCGAGCGACATCCAGGACTTGTATCTGGCAAGTCTTTCCGCCGTCGGTATCAATCTGCGCGAACACGATATTCGCTTCGAAGAAGATAATTGGGAATCTCCCACACTCGGCGCGTGGGGAATCGGCTGGCAAGTTCTGCTCGACGGACTTGAGATCACGCAGTTCACTTACTTTCAGCAATGCGGTGGAATCGATCTAGACCCAATTTCAGTTGAGTTGACGTATGGACTCGACCGGATCGCCGCGTACCTCCAAGGAGTCGACAACGTCTTTGACGTGCGCTGGTCGCAGCGCATGACCTATCGCCAGGTGCGTCTCGCGGAAGAGCAGCAATTCTCGGCTTACAGTTTCGATTACGCAGACACGGCATCGACACGGAAGCAGTTCGATTTGAACGAAGCCGAGGCCGTACGGCTACTTGAGGCGTATTCAAAGCTCAAGGACAAGCGCGACAGGAAGTTCCCCGTGCTTCAGGCATACGATTTTTGCCTTCGTT
>JASHRM010000324.1 GCA_030037315.1 Candidatus Acidiferrales bacterium | reverse complement strand
TTCTCTATTTGTCATCCCGAGCCCGCTCGTATTTTGAGCGGTGCGAGGGATCTGTTTTTGTTTCTTTTATTTCTTAACGTTTCGGCGTCTTTCTGCACGCGTCGTCGCCTCGATCGCCCGCCGCACGTCGCCCCCATTGCGCGCCAGCAGCCGGCTCGCCGTGCGCGCGTCCACACGCGCTTTCAGCATGACCAGTGCTGCAGGCAAATTGTGGCTCGCTTGATCCAAGGTGTGTTCGGCTGCACGCGATGTTACGCCCACGGCTTCCTCAAGTATTCTCACGCCTCGTCGTCGTAACTTGTTATTTGTCAGCGCCACGTGCACCATCCAGTTTTCGTAAATCCTGCCCGCTCGAACCATCGACGTTGTAGAAAGCAAATTCAGCACCAGCTTTTGCGCGGTTCCGGCCTTGAGTCTTGTCGAGCCTGCAATCACCTCAGGACCTGTATTCGGCGCGATCGCAATCTGCGCTTTGCGCGCCAGCGGCGATTTCGGATTCGAAGTCACGCCCACAGTTTTGGCACCGCGCCCTCTTGCAAATTCCAGCGCACCCAGCACGTAAGGAGTCGTCCCGCTCGCCGCAATTCCCACCACCACATCCTTTGGCGAAACCTTCGCGCGCCTCAAATCTCGTGCGCCATTCGACGCGGAATCTTCCGCGCCTTCAACTGCATGTTGCAACGCCCGCGAGCCGCCCGCGATGATCGCTTTCACCATCCGCGGCGGCGTTCCGAACGTCGGCGGACATTCAGCCGCATCGAGCACTGCCAGCCGTCCGCTGGTTCCCGCGCCGACGTAAATCAATCTGCCGCCGCGTTCGAAGGCCTTCGCAATCGCGTCCACAGCACGCGCGATTTTCGGCAATTCTCGACGCACAGCTCGCGCAACCGTGGCATCCTCGCGATTCAAAATCCTCAGGATCTCGAGCGGAGACTTCTGATCGAGACCGCGCGAACGCGGATTTCTTTGCTCTGTCTGGGCTGGTTTTGAGGACGCCACGCCTCGAACGATTATAGCGGCTGGGAATCCTTTCGGATGCGGCGGCGGCGAATAACGTTACTTCGTGTGACGAGGGCGTTACCGGGCGACGGCCTGTCCCGTCGCCAGACCTAGCGACTCGAAAATCGTATCATGGAGTGCCGGCCGCACTTGGCGAATCTGCTCGTTCTCCCGCGAGGGATGCACTCGATTGGTTAGCAGAATCACAAAAAGCTTTCGCTCAGGGTCGATCCACAGCGACGTGCCGGTAAAACCCATGTGCCCGTAGCTTCTGGACGAAAAATACTGGCCTGAGGCCGATGGCTGCGTGGGCACGTCCCAGCCAAGAGTCCGTGCCGAATCGCCAACCGTGACTCGCGTTGTGAACTGGCGTATCGTCGAGCGCGCCAAAACGCGCTCATGCCCGTAAATGCCGCCGTTGAGCATCATCTGCGCGAATACTGCGATGTCTCCCGCGGTTGAGAAGAGTCCCGCGTGTCCGGCAACGCCGCCCATCGCCCACGCATTTTCGTCGTGAACTTCGCCCCAGATCATTCGTTTGCGAAACGCGGAATCGAGCTCGGTCGGTGCAATGTCCTCGCGCAGGTTCCGCGGCGGATTGAACATCGACCGATCCATTCCGAGCGGGTCGAAGATTTCGCTTTTGGCGAATTTGTCAAGAGGTTCACCCGTAAGCCGCTCGATGATTTCACCCAGCAGAATGAATCCCAGGTCCGAATATTGCACCTGCGTGCCCGGCTGGCTGACGAGCGGCTCCGCCAGAACGCGCGCGAGCATCGCATCATGGCCTTTCGCCTCTTTGAAAAAATCGCGATGATCGGGCAATCCTGAATCGTGGAGAAGCAACATTCGTACGGTCACATGCGCCCGCCACGCGGGGTCCGGATCGGACTTGGCAGCCGCGGCAAATCCCGGCAGATATGTCTCGACCGGCGTGTCCAAATCGAGTTGCCCTCGTTGCACCAGCATCATTGCGGCGGTTGTGGTCACAATGGGCTTTGTGAGCGACGCTACGTCGTACATCGAATCCTCATCCACGTCGTACGCTTCGCCTTCCTTTTCAAGCTGCCCAAAAGGATGAATCGCGAGTTCGTTGTTCCAGCCGACCGCGAGCACGCCTCCCGGAAACGCACCATCGGCCACAGCCTTATCAAGCAGCTTGTACGCGGGTTTCAGGTCGCTGGTCATCGACGCGGGCGCGGCTTCGAGCTTCATCGGATTCGCCGGGACGTTCATGCCGTCGCCTCGCTTCACCGTTCCCGGAACGGTCACTGGAATTTTCCCGGTGATTGCCGTCTGGCCAAAAAGAGCGCGCGCCGCGGCGCTCTGCGCCACGTCATTTGTCGCGAATTCCGCGAGCCACGTTTTCGCATTCGGGAACCGTTCGATCAAATACGGATTGCCGAAGCACACGACGGCAACCGGCTTTCCAGCCGCGATCAATTGATCGACCAGAGCTCGTTGACTGTCGGGCAGCGCAATATCGCCTTTACGGTCCGCCACGCGCACGAACAGCGCAGCGATGGCTACATCGTACGTATCGGGCGACGGCAGCTTGAGTGAACTCACCGGCACATATTGCGTGTCCGCGCGCAAGACTGTCAGCGAGTCCACGCGCGGCCGAATTTCTGGCTCGATTGTCTCGCCGGGATACGCGTCAGCGTCGGCCGAAAGCGCAAGCAGCAGCAGACGCAGCGGCTTCGTGGAATCGAGCGGCAATAGATGGGTAGTGTCTCTCAACAAGGTCACGCCGCGATCGGCAATTGTTTGTGCCGCGTCGTCGTATTCAGGCCGCGCGAATTTCTCGTTGAGCTGCGCCACGTCCACGTAGCGGTTTTTGTTCAGGCCGAGCCGCGCCTTCGCCG
>JASHRM010000323.1 GCA_030037315.1 Candidatus Acidiferrales bacterium | reverse complement strand
GCGACCAATCCATCCTCGTGTACCTCGGACAAAAGATCTCGATCGATACACACGCGCGCGTCATCTCGCTTCTGCGCCTTCTCGAAGCCGAACCGGTTCCGGGTGTGCGAAATCTTCATCCGGCATACTGTTCAATTCTCGTGGATTTTGACGCATTGAAACTCACGCACAAGGAATTGACAGAGATTTTGCGCGATTACATCGCGCGTTCAAGCACGGTTCGCCTGCCCGATTCGAAAGAAGTCGAAATTCCAGTCTGCTACGGCGGCAAGCTCGGACCTGATCTCGACGAAGTGGCTGCGCTTCACGGAATCACTCCGGCGCGAGTCGCGGAATTGCACGCTTCGATCACGTATGTCGTCTACTTTCTCGGCTTCGTTCCCGGCTTTGCATATCTCGGCGAATTGCCCGCCTCTCTTGAGACACCGCGGTTGCCTGTCCCGCGGCGAAACACGCCTCCCGGCAGCGTCGGAATTGCCGACCGGCAAACGGGCATCTATCCGTTCGATACTCCCGGCGGCTGGCGAATTATCGGATGCACTCCACTTGCCATGTTCCACCACGATCGAAAAAATATGAGCTCGCCCGCCGCGATGAGTTTGCTCGCCGCAGGTGATCGCGTGCGCTTCACGCCCATCTCGGCCGAGCAATTCAGAGCGATGAAAAAGCCATGAGCACAATTCGTGTCGATGCTCCCGGCTTGCAGACCACCGTGCAGGATTTGGGTCGCCACGGATTCGGTACAATCGGAGTTTCCGCTTCTGGCGCTGCCGATCCAGTTTCGCTGCGGCTCGGAAATCGACTGGCCGGAAATCTGCAGGGCGCGGCGGCACTGGAAATGACGCTTGTTGGCGGCGCATTTCGTTTTCCGGACGGCGGCGTCATCGCTCTCACCGGTTCAGATTTCGGTGCGACCGTCGAGGGCACTGCAATCGAATCCTGGACGGCGACCAAAATTCGTAGCGGCGGGACGATTCACTTTGGGCCGACGCGTTCTGGAGCGCGGTCCTACTTATGTGTGAGGGGCGGCATTGCAGTCCCGCCATTTCTTGGCAGCGCATCAACACATTTGTTGAGCGGTCTCGGCGGATTTGAAGGCAGAGCGCTTCAAAAGGGAGATATCCTGCACATCGGGTTGGCCACGGGCCCTTTCTGCGACGCGAAAATTGATCGGCGAACCCGCGAGCAGATGCTGTTCCGCAAAGTTCTGCGCGTGACTCCCGGCCCCCAGGCGAGGTGGTTTTCGCAAGCCGCGTTGAGCGCGTTTTACGCCACCGCGTGGCGCGTAGGCGAGCAATCAAATCGCATGGGACTTCGTCTCGGGGGTGCTGCGCTTGAACGCGATTCGGAAAGCGCGATGATTACCGAAGGAGTTTCGCTGGGCGCGATTCAAGTGCCGCCGCAAGGCGCACCGATTATTCTTTTTGTGGACCAACAAACCACCGGAGGCTATCCCAAAATCGCGAGTGTGATTTCGGCGGATCTGCATCGCGTGGGACAGCTTCGCCCGCGTGACGAAATTCGATTTGAGCCTGTAACGTTCGAAACAGCACGCGCGCTGTTGGCCGAGCAGGAAAAACTACTCGCGTCTGAGGAGATCATCTTGCGGTGAGTTGCATCGACATCAATTGCGATATGGGCGAAGTGCCCGAAGATGTTTTCAACGGCGCGCAGGAGGCGCTAATGCCGTCGCTCGCGTCCGTCAACATCGCGTGTGGAGGCCACGCGGGCGATGCGAAAACGATGCGAGCAACAATCGAGCAGGCGCTTCGCTGGCGCCTCGCAATCGGAGCGCATCCGGGCTACGAGGACCGCGTGAATTTCGGGCGCATCGAGCTGAATCTGCCGCCAGAAGTCGTGAGCGAATCTGTTTTCAAGCAAGTGCGCGCGCTTGCGGACATCGCCGCGGCCAACAGCGCGCACTTAACTCACGTGAAGCCGCACGGAGCGCTTTACAACCAAGCCGTGAAAAATCGCGAGCTGGCGCAGGCGATTGCGGATGGCGTCGCGCCGTTCAGCAGAGACCTGGTGCTGGTGGGCCTCGCCGAAGCGCCGATGCTCGATGTTTTTCGCAACGCTGGTTTTCGCGTTGCCGCGGAGGCTTTCGCCGATCGCCGCTACGAGGCGGACGGCACTTTGCGCTCGCGCAAATTCGAGGATGCGCTGATTCGCGAGCCGGAAGAAGCAGCGGAGCAAGCTCTGCGAATCGCACAGAACGGCTGCGTGATCGCCTGCGACGGCAGCGAAATCCGCTTGCAACCGGACACCATTTGCGTCCACAGCGATACTCCTGGTGCGACGCAAATCGCAGCGGCGGTTGCGAAGGCTTTGCGCGACGCCGGAATCACACTCTCGCCGCTATCCTAAGCCGCGTCTTCCGCCACATTGCTCGCGACAACGGGCTTCGCTTGTCCAGTGGTAATCAGAATCACGCTGACGAGCACAAGCGCCGTGCCCAAAATCGTTCGCAGGCCCAGCGGCTCGCCAAGGATCAGATAACCGAGCAGCACCGCGATCACCGGATTCACGTAAGCGTAGGTGCCAACCTTCGTCGGCGACTCGTGATGAATCAACCATGTGTATGCGCTGAACGCGATGATCGATCCGAATACGATTAGGTAAATCAAAGCGAGCCACGCGTCACGCGACATTGCGGAAATGCGAAACTGAAATTCTCCAAGCAGCGCCGAAATTACCAGCAGCAAGAATCCGCCCGCCAGCATTTGCGCGCCGGCGCCGACCAATTTCGAAGAGGGAAGCGGCATCTTCTTCATCAGCGCCGATCCAACGGACCAGCTCGCGGCTGCGAGGATCAGCGCGATGGCTCCGATGCGATCAATCGGAGCTCCGCCAAGATTCAACGAGCGGCTTACCAGAACCGCTACTCCGCACAAACCGACGATCAGCGCGAACGCCAGACGCGGCGTCAGCCGCCGTGTGCGCAAGAAACAAATTTCAGAGAGCGCCATGAAAACCGGAATCGTTCCCAGCATCACCGCTGTCAGCCCTGAAGGAACGCGCTGCTCAGCCCAAAACACAAGACCGTAGTCCCCAACGAAAACCAGAAACGAGATGACGAATATCGATCCCCATTCGCGGCGCGTCGGCGCCGGTTCGCGCCGGATCATCATCCAGCCATAAACAATCACTCCTGCGGCGACGAAGCGCATCGCCGCGTAAAGCAACGGCGGCGCTTCGCGCACGCCGACGCGAATCGCCAGGAACGTCGAACCCCAGACCAAATAAATGATCGAGAACGCCAGCAGCGTCTTCCATACCGCCGGCCGATTTTCGGCATTCATGTTGGGAACACTGTATCAATGTTCTGCGTCACTGCTGTAGCAGCGAGGATGGGACCGGGTGGACAAATTGGCAGGCACTCTTCTAGACGTTGTCATTCCGAGCCGTTTTGCGGCAGGCAGGCGAGGAATGCGCTTTTGCTTTGGAACTTGCACGGATCACTCAGGCAAGTCGTCTTTCCAGCTGAGAATGGCTTCGGAAGTGTCGCGTGTCGCGCCGAGCCGGTCGCGCGCCTGCGCCCAACGTTCGCGAATCAGCCGCGAAACCGGAGCGTCCAAATGAACTGCTTCGCCCAAATCGGCGGCGATGCGGACATCCTTGGCCATCAAACCAAGCGCGAAGCCCGTCGAAAATTTCGCGCCAATCACTTGCTCTTTCAGCATCATCTCGGTTGAGAAATTCCGGCCCGTCGAAACATTGAGAATATCGACCATCGTCTCCTGATTCAGTCCGAAGCGTTCGCCGATCAGCAGCGCTTCCACGGCTGCCGTGTAACCAGCCGCGGCGATGTAATTATTGAGCGCTTTCATCGCGTGGCCCGTTCCAAGGGGCCCCGTTTCAAAAAGCTGCTTTCCCATCGATAAAAGCAGGGGCTTTGCGTGCGCGATCGCGGCTTTGTCATTTCCGCCGATCATGATCGCCAGCGTTCCCGTTTTCGCGCGGGGTACTGCGCCAGAGACCGGCGCGTCGACGAGAATGGCGCCATCCCGATCGATGGCTTTGCCAAGCTCGCGCGTGCCGATTGGCTCGGACGAACTCATGTCGATGACCACAGCACCGGGGCGAAGCGCTTTGGCAAAGGCTCCATCTTGCGCGTTGAGGATTACATGGCGAACGATCTGCCCGGTCGGCAGCATCGTGATCGTGAATTCGTTCGTCGCAATTTCGGCAAGATTCCGTGACGCCGTGCCGTTGTGCACTTGCGCGAAACGCGCGGCCTTTTCCGAATCCAGGTCGAACACGGTGAGTTCATGGCCGGCCTTGGCGACGTTCGCCGCCATCGGCCACCCCATGTTCCCGATGCCTATGAATCCGACACGCACGTTTATTCCTATTGGAGACCGAGTTCCTTCAACACGTCCATGGCGTGGTTGAAACTATCGACGCCCGCCGGAACGCCCGCATAAATCATGCTGTGCAGCAGGACTTCGCGAATTTCGTCTTTGGTGACGCCGTTTTTGAATGCGGCCCGCACGTGGCCCTTGAGCTGGTTGGGGCGATTGAGCGCGACAAGCAAAGCCATCGTCAGCATGCTGCGCGTTCTTCGATCGAGTAGGGAATTCGCCCAGGCCTCGCCGAAGCAATAGCGCGTAACCATCTCCTGAAGCGGGCGATTAAAATCCGTGGCGGATTGAAGAACCTGATCGGCATTTGCCGTGCCGAACATATCGCGGCGAATCGCAAGTCCCGCTGAGAATTTTTCTTTTTCGCCTTGAGGCGGCAGTGCGAAAGCCTTGTCGTCAAAGTGGAGGACCGTCGCCCCGCCGGTCGCGTAATTCGGAACGTCTGCCGCAACTTTCTGTCCCACGGGCGATTGCATAGCAGCTCCGAACGCCGCGGCGTCCGCGAATTGTCCTTCCCAGATACAGAAGTATGGCGATGGGGAGCCGGCGCCCTCAACCGCAAAAGTGTATCGGCTCGACAAAAGCCCCGGCAGCTGCGCCGCGATCGGCAGATGCGTTTCTTCGTAATATTTTTTGAAATGCGCCGGATCTTTCGGCGGCGGATAAAGCACTACGACTTTGTGCATGTGATTTCTTCCTCTCGATTCGGCTGACGCCCGCCAAACCTATCCCAACTGTGCGGGATTGGCAATGCGCGAGCGAGCCGGCCTTCCGGCCGCGGCCGGGCAGCGCCGCTTGCGCTGAAAACCTCCTTATCCTTGTCGCATTGGCCTGGCATGAACGAAGGGGTTGAGGCAAAATTCGGCTCGTTTTTGCTGTTGCGATAAAACAGCCGAGATTCGACGGGTAGAAAAATACAAGTCGCTGATTCCGTGAGAGTTATGAGCAATTCTACTCGGCAGGCTTGACGGGTAGAAATGAGGCTCAGAATATCAGACAAATATATATGACCCATAGGTAAACAAGGCGCTGCGAGGGAGTAAGAAGACAATCCGTCGCGATTCAATCGGCTCGTTACTTCTCGCACATTTGCTCCTTTCCCGCCTCCGCCAAGCCACGGCGGGCGAAGCGGGGCGACACAGTGCCCGGTTCACACGCTAGCAAAAAAGCGACGGCAGTTTGTCAACGAAGTTCTGTGGACTGCCACGACACCGCGGACGCATCATTGCTACCGGAGGCATTTTGACATGAGGTGGATGACCGCCATTTTCATTGCGTTTCTGTGTTCTTTGCAGTGCGGTTGGTGCCAGGGGCTTGCGAGGCGCAGCTTCATTGGACTCCACGTAACCCGGCGGAGCTCGTTTGTCGTCGTGCAAGCCGTAGAAGCAAATAGCACAGCGGCTGATGCGGGCATTCTTCGGGGCGATGTTTTGTTGAAGATCGGCGAGGTCGCCGTTGCTAGACCCGAATACCTGGAGATCGTGGAGCGAAGGTACCGCGCAGGCGCGAAGATAGAATTCACGATCAAGCGAGATGGGAGAGAGCTTCAGCGCACCTCCCTGGCGAAACCTTTGCCGTATGAGAACAGTCCAAATGCGGACGTGCTCTATCGTTCGGTCTCCGTTGAAGGATCGCTGTATCGAACGATTATCACTAAACCGAAGTCGGAAGGGCGGCATGCGGCCGTTTTTCTGATTGGCGGCCTGGGGTGCTACTCGTTGGATGGTCTGCGCGAGGACGGAGACGCCTACGGGAGAATACTCTACGCGCTGACGCGCGTCGGATATGTCACGATGCGAGTCGAGAAGGCCGGGGAGGGAGACAGCGAAGGCCCTCCGTGCAGCGATCCTCGGGCCGACCTTCACCTTGCAGTGAAGCGATCGATCGCAGGAATCGAAGCGCTGAAAGCGTATGATTTTGTCGATGCTAATCACATCATCATTTTCGCCCATAGCATCGGCCCGATTGAGGGCGGGCTGGTCGCGAGCCAAGTTCCAGTGAAGGGTTTCATCGCGGCTGAAACGATTGGAAGAAGCTGGTTTGACTATCAGGTTGAAATTGCCCGATCCCAGCCTTTGTTGCTCGGAATACCGTACGACAAAGTGGAGATGTGGGCGCGCACCAATGAGAAATGCATGTCCGAGTTCTACAGTGATGAACTCACACCCAAGGCAATTCTGCGGTCGAGTCCGGAGTGCTCGTCGTATCTGCCGACGCAAGGCGGCGTTCCTTACACGTACCTTCAACAAGTGGCGGCGGTGAATTTGCCGGAACTGTGGAAACAAATCGATATTCCGGTGCAGGTGATTTACGGGACTTCGGATCCGACGACCAGCGCTGACGAAAGCCATTATCTTGCAGATATGATCAACAGCTTTCATCCGGGCAGAGCGACCTACGTTCAGATCGACGGTATGAGCCATCATTTCGACAAGCAGCCGACACAAGCAGACGCGCTACGCGCGCTGCGAAGCGGCAAAGACGGGGAATTCGATTCAGCCGCTCTGACTGAGATCGAGAATTGGATCGGCCGCGTTGTGAATGGTTAAGGTTTCTTTCAGTTCCGGCAGCTAGGAAAACAAACCAGCCAGGAAGTTGCGCATATCACGCAGCACGTCCGTTTCGTTGGTCAGGAAGACATAGTGACTGGCGCCGGGCAATCGGACCACACGCGCAGAGGGATTACCTTCCTGAAAGGCATTTACCAGCGCACCGGTTGTTTTCAGATCTCTCGCCTCCCAGGCTGCGAGCGCGGCGGAGTCGCTGTGATAAAAGAGGCCCGGGTCGTGCGGAAGAGCAAAAATCGCGAGGATCGGAACATGGATGTTCGTATATTTCTGTTCGCCCGCGACAACGGCCCGTGAGGTTTCGGGCTTGGCGACCGGATCACCTACATGTCCATCTGGTCCGATCACATGAAGTTGGTGGCATTCGGCTTCGGGCAGAACGTACCCAACTTCCTTTTCCTCCCAAACTGCCCATGTCTGGCAACTGGCACTGTCTGCCGCGGTGGGAAGCGGAGGTTGCGGCCTGAGCGGAATATTATCAGCCGGCGTGTTTTGCATCTCGTGCAGGTCTTTCTCGATGGCTGGCATGCTCTCGTTTAGGATTTCCTCAGCCACGGCTTTGGAGTCCGGAGGAAAATTCTGGAGCTTTGCCAATTCTCTCTGTAGGGTCATGATGTCTATCGTGATGTTTTCGATCCCGGCGGACGGGCTGTAGTAGGCGTAGAAGTATCCAGCATCGAGGTAGATCAATCCGGCAACTCGCTCAGGGTGGCGAGTCGCCACGGAGCTTAGCTCCTCGCCAGCGATGGAATGCCCGACCAAAACGGCTTTTTCGATTTTCAGCTTATCCATGACCGCTAGGACATCGTCGCCGAGCCGATCGGCGGAATAGTTGGAACCGCTGACAGGCGGGACGCTTGATGCGCCGTAGCCGCGACGCGTGATGCCATAGACATGATATTGCGGCGTGAGTTTCGGCGCGAATTCATCGAAGACGTGAGCGGTGTCGCCAAGTCCGGCAAGAAAAACCAGCGGGCGGCCGGTGCCACCCCAATCGAGGACTTCGAGCTTAACGTCTTTGTCCACAGTTACGAACTGCACCGTGTGCGGAGAGGGATCGTGCCAAGACAAGGTCGGTTGCTCGCTCTGGAAAGGAGGAGTGTTGGCGAAACAGGACGCCGTTATCGGAGAAAGTAAAGCCAAGAGAGCCATCCAGAAGACAAGTCTCATTTCAGCACCTCACGAATAAGTTTCAAAAACACAATCCGCCGGGCTGTCCTTCGTTCCTCAGGGTAAAAAGAACCCGGCGCTACGTTTAGATCTAGAGCCGGAAAAGTTTGCGGGCGGTTTCGCCGAGGATGTTGCGCTTGGCCTGCTCGGTCAAGAAGGGCAGGCCGGCGATGCGCGCCGGCACGTCAAAATCCCAATGCGGCCAATCGGAGGAGTACAACAGCTGCGTTTCCGCGCGCACCGCTTTGAATGTAGCTTCGAGCATGTGGGGAATGGTGACTTCGAGCGGCTGTGACGTGAAATACATATCGGCGATGTATTCACTGGGCAAGCGCTTGAGCAGAGGTGCATCCGACTGACGCATCAAGTACTCGTGATCGAGCCGCTGCATCATGAACGGCACCCAGGCAAGGCCGCTTTCAATCCAAATTACCTTCAGTTTCGGAAAGCGTTCGGGGAGTCCGTTGATGATCCAATTCGTCATGTGAGTCATGTTGCAGGTGACGAACGACATGGAATGAACCGAGACGAACCGGTTCATGGTAGTCGTCATCGTGTCGCCCCAGCTCGGGCCGGCATGAAACGCGAGCGGAAGGCCGCGCTCTTCGAGTTCGCGGTAAATCCGCATGTACATATTTTTGTGAACGCCCACGTGGCGCTGGCTGGTGATCATGAAACCCACCACGCCAGGAATTTCGCCAAATTCCTGGATTGTCTTCATGCATGCGTCCGGATCGTGGAACGGCAGGCAGAGCAAGCTTTTCACGCGCTTTTCACGCGGCAAAATAGTGCGGGTGAACCAGCGATTGTAAGCGAAGGTCATGGCCACAACGATGTCCGGTTCGGGATGCAATCCCATCTCGAGCATCGGCTGCGGAAAAACGACCTGCATCTTGATTCCCATCGAGTCCATCGCGCGGCGAACGAGGGTCAGGTCGCGATGCTCGTCGGTCTTTTCGACATATTCACCGAGTTCTGCCTGATGCGGAATGCGTCCGAAGACGTCTTGAAAAGTGAGCCCGACGGGATGATTGCTAAAAGCCAGATTTTTCGCATTGGGCCAGTGCTTGGTCATTTCCTTTGCGTTGTAGCGAAGCACTGGATTTTCCAAGGTGTCGAGAATATCGGCCCACGAGTCGAATTCCACGTGATGCGCGTCCACATCGACGATGAAATAGTCGTCGAGGTGGTAGCGCTCGATATCGCGGCGCGCGTTAGCGAGGATTTCGCGCGAATCGGTCCGCGTGGTGATCTGCTGAACTGCGTGTTCCCTCGCAGCGGATACGCCGTTCAGTGTTTTTGTGTCGGCCATTTAATCGTCCTCAAAGCTCGAATGAATCCCGGGCGTTTCGCGCTATCGCGGAGGCTGCGCGGTGCGCTGGAACCACAGAGCCAAATCGAAGGGATTCAGATGCTGCGCCCGCAGCAGCGCACACGCCACGACCATCGCGTCCGTTGTGGAAACGGTCGAGTCGATGATCGGAATGCTGCCGTTCGATTCTTCAGCATCCTCGGAAATCACGCTGTAAAGTTTCACGGCCCCGCTGAGCAGGCTCGTCACATTCTCCGTGGCGATCGTACTTGCTTCGCCATTGCGAATGACGCGCTCGATTTCGTTTCGCAGCGGAGGAATCAGCGCGGAAAGCTTTGCGGACTCCTCAGAGGGTGACATAGATCCCATCGTGATTTTCTTCGACCGGCACGCGGATTAATCGCGCGGCGCGGCGTCCCGGATGCTCGCCCGTTTTGATGTCGTACTCGAAGCCGTGCCAGGGACAGACGATGTGCAATGACGAACGGTCGAAATCGAATCCCTGGCTTTCGCCGCCCGCGTCGATTTTTTCGGTTACGCGAGGGATCAGCGTGCCCTGGCAAACCGGCCCGCCCTGATGCGCGCAGATGTTGTGATATGCGTAAAGATTGCCCTCGAAGCGAAAAATGCCGATGGTTGCGTCGCCGATGTCGACCACCAGGCGTCCGCCTTCCGGCACGCGGTCGCTCGCGCAGACATACGCTTTTTGAGTTGCCGCCGGCATAATCCTCCCGACTCGCGCGTATTGTATGCCCCGGCCCCGCGGGTTATCAACCGCGCTTGTTACGCCGCCGCCCGCGAATGTGATATATGCCCCCGACAATGTTTGAGCAAACGCTGAACCCCACGGGTCACCTTTGGCTGACGATCCTGATGGCGCTAGTTCCGCTCGCGGCGCTGCTCTTGATGCTTGCCGTGCTGCGGATCACCGCGTGGGTTTCGACGATTATTGCGGGGATCATCACGATTCCGCTGACGGTGATCGTTTGGCACGCGCCGTTTTCGAATGTGATGAAGTCGTACCTTTTCGGCGGGATGACGGGCGTGTGGTCAATCGATTGGATCACGTTCTGGGGCTTGATCATTTTCAACACGCTGGTGCTCACCGGAGATTTTGGCCGATTCAAGGACTGGATGGTTCATCACGCGACCGCCGATATTCGGATTCAAACGATCATGCTGGCATGGGCGTTCGGCGCGCTGCTGGAGGGGCTCGTCGGATTCGGCTATCCGTGGGCCGTGGTTGTGCCGATTCTGGTCGGACTTGGAATCGTCGATCTCGCAGCGATTCGAGTGGCCGCGCTGGCAAACAACGCACCCGTTTCTTACGGGGCGCTCGGTGCGCCGATTATTGGGCTTGCGACAATTACCGGGTTGCCGCTGCTGGCGCTTTCATCTTCGATCGGGAATATTGTGGCGGTGCTGGCGCTGATGCCGCCATTCGTTTTGATTTATTTGGTGAGCGGATGGGACGGGCTTGTGGAGGCTTGGCCACTGGCGATTGTCGGATCGCTTTCCTATATCGCGGGGCAATGGCCAGTTGCGCACTTCTTGGGGCCGTATCTTCCTGATTTGAGCGGCGCGCTTGTCTCCTTCTGGATCCTTTTTGCCTTTGTGAAAATTTGGCGGCCGAAAAATATTCGAGGATTTGGAGGCGCAATCATCGAACCGTCTCCCACGCGGACTTTGGAAGCGCCGGCTTCGGGGCGCGAAGCCCTTGGCGCGTGGCTGCCGTACATGGTGCTGATCATCGTGGTGGTCGCGTGGACGGGGCCGTGGTCGAAGCTGCCGGCGATCAGTTGGTTCAAAATTTCCGTGGCGGCGCGATCTTCAGTCACGCAAAAACCGATCGCATCCACGTTCAATTTCGCACCGTTCAGCGGCGGCACCTCGATTCTTGCGTCGTGGATTCTGATTTTGGCGATCCTGCGGCCGGGCGCTCAAATCGTGAAGCAAGTGTTTGCACGCACGCTCAAGCAGATGTGGGGCGCGCTGCTCGTGGCGTTTTTTATTTTTGCGCTGGCGTACGTGTTTGTTTACGGGGGCATGGCGAATTCACTGGCGTACGCGCTCTCGAAATTCGGCGTTTTCTTTGTGGCGCTGGCGCCGATTCTCGGATGGATCGGAGTGGCGCTTTCGGGCAGCAATACCTCGACAAACGCGATGTTTGGTCCCGTGCAGGCGATGACGGGAAGACTGTTGAATCTGCCGGTGCTGTTGTTGCCGTCTCTCAATTCGGTGGGAGCGGAAGTGGGAAAGCCAATTGCGCCGCAGACGGCGAGCGTGGGTGTTTCGACGAGCCGATTCGTACGCAGCGAAGGCCAAGTGATCCGGAACAACATGGGCTGGACGCTGGTGATGCTGGCGTATCTGGTGCTGATCGCGCTGCTATTTTATTTTGTGTTTCCGCACTCGATGAGGATCCAGTGACCTGAGCTGGACAGTTAGAAGATTCGCTGGATCAGGATAGCCGCGCCGATGGAGAGCAGCAACCCAATCGGCATCGCCACCACGCCTATTTTAAGGAAGCTCCAAAAGCTGACGTCGACTTTCTCTTTGCGCAAGGCGATCAGCCACAGGATCGTGGCGAGCGAACCGGTAATGGACAGGTTCGGACCGAGGTCGATTCCGATCAGGATGGCGCTCGACAAAGTCGCTGTGGCGTGAACGGCACGGAGCGCACCTCCCGCGATCAATCCGAGAGGGAGATTGTTGACAAGATTGTTCCCGATGGCGATCACGAAACCGGCGACGAATGCGCCGGAAGCCAAGCCAAGAGTTTCCACCCAGGCAAGAAACTGCTCGGCCAGCCTCAAACCACCGGCGCTCTCGACTGCATCGACGAGAATGAAAAGGCCGGCGACCAAAGCGATCGTGGTCCAACTGATTTCGCGAAAAAGGGGTCCGGGACTGCGTTTGATCCTGAACGAAATGATCGCCGTCACGGCCAGCCCGGTAAGGCAAGTCGGCCATCCGAGATTCCAACCAAGAGCGGAAGCCACGAGAAGTACGATCACTGTCGCAGCCAACCCACCGATGACAAGTTTTCCGTCGTAGTTCAGTTCTATCGCCGCGTCTTCCGTTTCAATTGCTTCGCGCAACTGCGTCCGGAAAAGCCAGCGCAAAATTAGGAACGTCGCGGAGACGGAAAAGGCGGATGGCAGCGCGAACCAAACGAGCCATTTCCCGAGCGGAGGCATCGCCTTGTCAAAAACCACCAGATTCGCGGGATTGGAAATCGGCAGAATGAAAGACGCGGCGTTAGCGATGAAAGCGCACGCAAACAGGTAAGGCAGGGGCGCCACTTTTGCTTTGCGCACGGACGCGAGAATCGCCGGCGTCAGGACGACAGCCGTCGCGTCATTGGACATAAATATCGTGACGATCGTTCCTACAAGATAGACGAGCAGAAAAAGCCGCGATGGTGACCGCTGCGCGGCGCGAATGGCAACCGATGAGACCCAGTCAAAGACGCCGTGCTCGCGTGCAAGTTCCGAGAGGAGCATCATTCCTATCAGGAACAAATAAACATCCAAACCCTGGTATATCGCGCGGCCAGCGAGGCCGAAAGGAATCAGGCGGAAGCAAAGAAGCAGGGCGGCGCCGCCGGCGACCCAAAAAACTTCGGGAATATTGCGGGGACGAATCAGCATGAGCACGATGCTGATCCCGACGATCGCCGCGAGTAGGACGTGAGACGCCAAGGAAGAAAATCAGCGAAGATCGGAGTGACGCAAATTCGAAAAATGGCTCCCCGGGCTAGATTCGAACTAGCAACCCTTCGGTTAACAGCCGAATGCTCTGCCGTTGAGCTACCGGGGAACCGCGAAGATGCGATGCAACGCCCGAAAAAGTTTAGATGACGCACAGGAGAGAGTCAACGCAGGCTATTTTGGGAGCGCCAACAGCAAACCACAACAGAGATGACGGAACGCTACAAGGGGCTACTGCAGCTTCTGGGAAGCAGCGTCGTGGCCGATGAGGTTCTCAAAAATCGCGAGGACGTGTTGGCGATATCTTACAACGCGGTCCAGGATCGGCCGAAGCTGAGGTTGCCGCTCGGTTTCGCGGTCCCATTTCGCCAGAACCGCCGCGGGAACGGAGATGTCGCGGCGTAACTCGTCTGCCGTATGGCCGCGCAAAAAAAGGCCGTAAAAGAATGCCGCCTCGCGCTGCGGGAACTGAAAATCCTGCAACGCTTCGTCGAGCGGGTTTGCTTGAGTCGCCATAGCCGAAACGGCAGTTTACAGATTTCGATGCAGCCGTCAAGAGTCCGCGCCTCACAATGTTTCAGTCATGTGCGGACGGGCAAACGAAATGCCAAAGTGCCGCTGGGGCTGAGATCATATTGCTTTTTTGCAGTCAGCGACGGGTGCTTGCGCTTCCCGGCCGCGGCGCGACGAGTCCCGCAACTTGTTTCTTTACCTAGGGTTCTATAACTAGGTGGTTGGTGCGATGCGCGGGACACGCATTGTGTCAGCCTCCTGATGTTTGGTCGGTGATGCATTAAAGCTGGGAGGCCCGGTCGTCCGGGCCTCCTGCGATTCGGGAAATCCGTTTCATCATCCCTGTTGACCATTCGCGCATGGCTCCTTCGAGTCGCGACGCTGGTTCCTCCGCTTAGCGTTAACGTAAGCAGAAAGAAGCCATGAAAGTCACTCCAGGCAAGGTCATTCTTCTCGCTTTCGCGGCGCTGCTGTGCGTGGCCAAGACCGATGCGCAACAATCTTCGAAGTCATCGGAGGCGCACGAGCAAAGCAGCGACATGCAAGGAATGAGCATGAGCGATATGCAGCATGAAACCGAGGAATATCCGGAGGCCGCCAAGTCCGCGAACGACGCAATGTCCAACATGGACATGAACATGGATTGGAACCCGCACATGTTTATGACTGAGCTCCAGCCGAAAGGTCCCGATGACGACCGCCGCGCAGAAGAGATTCTGGATATTCTGCGGAGGTCAATCACGCGGTACAGGGATTACAAAATCGCTCTAGCAGAGGGCTATCAGATTTTCCTGCCGAAAGTGCCGCAGTCCGTATATCACTTCACGAACTACCGCTTCGCATTCACGGCCGCTTTTCTGTTCAACCCCGGGCATCCCACGTCGCTGCTCTATAAGAAAACGGCGAGTGGCTACGAGCTCATCGGGGCAATGTTCACGGCGCCGAAGAATGCCACGGAGAAGCAGCTAAACGATCGAGTTCCACTCAGCATCGCGCGCTGGCACGAACACGTGAACTTCTGCATGCCGCCAAAGGGCGAGCCGCTTGCGCAAGTTGATTGGACGCGATTCGGGGCCGGTTCCATCGCCACACAGGAAGCCTGTGCACAAGCGGGCGGCCGCTGGGTTCCGCAAATTTTCGGCTGGATGGTGCACGTCTACCCGTTCGAGTCGGATCCGAACAAAGTCTGGGCACACTAAACCGGCTGCCGCTTTCGTTCCGCGGGAACTGCGATTCTTCCTGATGTGCCGGTCTTATTTCTTGGCGGCTGCGTAGTTATCCGCAACCTGTGCCCAGTTGACGGTGTTCCACCAGGCTTCGATGTAGTCAGGACGCTTGTTTTGGTATTTCAAGTAGTAAGCGTGCTCCCAAACGTCGAGACCGAAGAAAGCCTTGCCGCCGTCCATGATGGGGTTGTCCTGGTTGGCGGTTGAGTCGACCGCCAACTTGCCGTCCTTGATGAGAAGCCAGGCCCAGCCAGAGCCGAATCGCTTTGTGGCGGCTTCGTTGAATTTCGTCTTGAAGTCCGCAAAGGAGCCAAACGCGCTTTTGATCGCGCTGGCAAGATCGCCGGAAGGTTCGCCGCCCCCGCCCTTCTTCATGATTTTCCAGAACATCGAATGATTCATGTGGCCGCCGCCGTTATTTCGCACCGCGGTGCGAATGCTCTCGGGCACTTTATTGATTTGAGCGAGTAATTCTTCGACGGAGAGCTTTTGGAGATCAGCGTGGCCCTCGAGAGCCTTGTTAAGGTTCGTGACGTACGCAGCGTGGTGCTTATCATGGTGAATTTCCATGGTTTTTGCGTCGATGTAGGGTTCCAGCGCGTCGAAGGCATAGGGAAGTGGCGGCAAAGTATGGCTCATTTGAGGAGCAGCTCCTTGTGCTGAAGTGGACGTCATTATCTACCTCCCAAAATTGAATCTTACCGCATAATTATACCCGCCAGATACCAAGCCGTCGAACCAGCGAAAAAGATTCTCGAAGAACTTACGGAGGTTGGTGATGTCCGCGAGCGAACACGAACACGTGCATGTCGAGAAGCATTTCAAGGCAACGGCTGCGGTGCGAGATATCGTGATCGGAATGTCGGACGGGCTGACGGTTCCATTCGCGCTGGCAGCAGGCTTGACGAGCGCTGCCGCAGCGATTGCACGCGGCAACAGCATCATCGTGACGGCGGGCTTTGCGGAAATTGCTGCCGGATCGATCGCCATGGGGCTGGGCGGCTACCTTGCGGCGAAGACTGATCTCGAGCATTACGCATCGGAGCTCGACCGCGAATATCGCGAGACAGTTGAGCTCCCGGAAGTCGAAACAGAGGAAGTTGCGAAGGTCTTTCGCGACTACGGTCTTTCGCAAACGCAGATGGAGCCGATCGTCAACGCGATTATTTCCGATCAGCACAGGTGGGTCGACTTCATGATGCGTTTCGAGCTTGGCTTGGAAAAACCCGATCCAGGCCGAGCCAGCCGCAGCGCCGGGACAATTGCGGCAGCGTACATCGTGGGCGGCTTGGTGCCACTGGCGCCGTATATGCTGCTGCAATCGATTTCCACAGCCCTGAGCATTTCGATTGGCGTTACGTTGCTTGCGCTGTTCGTCTTTGGGGCGATCAAGGCGCATTACACGGGTGTCAAGTTGTGGAAAGGCGCCTTGCAAACGGCCTTGGTTGGTGGCCTTGCTGCAGCGGCCGCATTCCTGATCGCCCGGTTTATACAGGGCCGCGTCATGACAGGCTAATTGCGCGGTTTTCGCTCTCGTTTTGTTAGCGGATTTGTAACGCGAATGGAAGGAACTCCGGCGGGGCGGTTTGCATCTATAATAGAGAACGGAGCTTCTTCCTGCGGGTGACGACCCGCTCGCTGCCCGCACGATACAAATTACTATCCTATACGTCTAACGTACTTGTAACCCGGATCGCCTACCGTGGCTGCCGGGAGCAGAAAAGGGAGAATCAACATGAAAAGCAGTTACTTACACATTCCACGCTGGGTAGCCACGCTTGCAGTAGTGGTCGCTCTCATCGGCGGCGGCATCATTGCCATTGGGCTGCGAAACTGGTCGGGCCAGAAGGTATTCGGCGCGCCCACTCTCGCGCTTACAATGGCGCGAAATACCGAGCCGATATCTCTTGGGAATTTCAGCAATGGATTTGCAGCGGTCCTGAAGCCGGTGCTTCCCGCGGTCGTGAACATCCACACCTCGAAGGTGGTGAAGCAATCCAGGCAATCGATGATGCCTTTCTTCAACGATCCGATGTTCCGCCAATTTTTTGGCGATCAGCCGGGATTCGGCGATCAGCCGCGGGCCGAACGCGAACACAGCCTGGGTTCAGGAGTGATCGTAACTTCAGACGGCACGATTCTGACGAACAATCACGTAATCGACGGCGCTACAGACATCAAAGTGGACCTGAGCGACAAGCGTGAATTCGAAGCCAAGCTGGTTGGGACGGACGCCAAGACCGACATCGCGGTGTTGAAAATCGATGCGACCAATTTGCCCACGCTCGCAATCGGTGATTCGTCCAGACTCCATGTAGGCGACGTGATCTTTGCGATCGGAGAGCCTTATGGCCTCGGCGGCACCGCGACGATGGGAATCGTCAGCGCAACAGGCCGAGGCGATCTGGGCATTGAGAACTACGAGGACTTCATTCAGACGGATGCCGCGATCAACCCCGGAAACTCCGGCGGCGCAATGGTCGATTTGCACGGAGATCTGATTGGCATCAACACCGCGATTCTTGCCGAGAATGGCGGAGGCAATCAGGGCATCGGATTTGCGATTCCCATCAATATGGCAAAAGCGGTGATGGAGCAGATCGTCGCGCACGGAAAGGTTGTGCGTGGCTATCTTGGCCTCTATCCACAGGACGTGACGCCAACGCTCGCCAAACAATTCGGGCTGAATCAGCCGGGCGGCGCGCTAGTCGGGGAAGTTTCGCCTGACACTCCAGCATCGAAGGCGGGGTTGAAGCGAGGCGACGTGATTCTCGCTCTGAACGGACAACAGGTCACCTCGGCGAACGATCTGCGGTTGCGCGTCTCAGAAATGGCGCCGGGAACGAACGTGAAACTCGAAATCTCGCGCGATGGCAAGACGCAAGACGTAAGTCTTGCTTTGGGCGAATTGCCGGAGAAAGAGGAAGCCAGCAATTCGAACGAGTCGAGCAGCGGTGGCTTGCAGGGCGTCGACGTGCAGGAACTTACCCCGGACATCGCGGACCAGCTCAACCTGAAGCCCGGAACCCATGGAGTAGTGGTGACATCGATCGATCCGGCGAGTGCCGCAGCGTCATCCGATTTGCAGCGGGGCGACGTGATTCAGGAAGTCAACCATCGGCCGGTGAACAACATCTCAGAATACAAGCAAGCTGTGGCCTCGATAGGGAATCAGGCGGCGCTGCTACTTGTGAATCGAGATGGCGTGACCCATTACGTGGTGGTTGAATCGCATTAGCCGTAATGTTTGAATAGCGTTTAGGAAAAATTTGCAAAGCGCGGCAACCCAGCGTGCCGCGCTTTGCATTTCCGTACTAAAGGTACTTTGGCAACGCCTTTGCACGGTTCAATGTATGTCGCGCATCAGCTGGGAAACCTACACTGTCGTCCACAACGGGCGCGGACTTCTTCAGGTATCTGTAAAGCTCACGCAGACCGCACGCGAGCGGGACGATTGCAACGATTTTTCAGCGCCAGGGTTGATTCCAAAGTGAAACAGTCATGAGAGGCGCAAATCCCAGTTTGAAACGTTCTCCCGGCTTTGGCCGGCGCAAAAAGCCCTGGGATCAAGTTGTCGCTTTCAACACGACTGGACGTAGAATAGTACCTGGGTCCTATTCACCCCGGCCTTCTGTTCTAGTACTAAGGTGTAAGGCGCTATGAGTGTATGCGCAGGTTGCCGAATTCTTCACAACAGGAGCAAGGGTGACGCATGGCACCGGTAGGTAATCGAGCCGTCTTCAAGGATGCAATGCTGCCGGACGGCGAAAAGCGCTGGGGTTCATTCAGCGTCGGACTCGGGTTGGAGTGTGTTGCACTCACGGCGCTGGTATTGTTCCCTCTATTGATTCCGCAAAAATTTGTCGCCGCCCAGCATTATTGGGTCATGCCGCTTTCTGCGCCTGTGATCGAGCCTTGGAAGCCGCAGCCTCCGCCGAAGCCAGTGGTGAAGCGCGAAGTAATCAAGCCGATTCCCAAGCCTGAAGTTGTACAAGTTCCGAAGCCGAAGCTGATTGATCCGGTGATCAGTTCGCCGATTTCCAAGCCGCAAGTTGCCCGAAGGGTTCAGGCGCCGGATATGACCGAAGTCGCGAAGGTTTTCCCTGACCCGCACCCGACGATCGGAAGCTCCGCATTACCCAATCTCAGGAAACCGAGAGAGGCCGTCCAAACAGGCGGTTTCGGCGACCCGAATGGTGTGCCGACCAACAACAACAAGGATCGCAATCCGAATATCACTCAGCTTGGCGGTTTCGACATGCCGACCGGGCCTGGCAGTGGCAATGGAACCGGTGGAGCAAAGGGAGCAAAAGGCGTGATCGCGAGCGCCGGATTTGGCGACGGCGTTGCAACGGGCAGTCCGGGTGGCGGAGGTCACGGTGCGGTTCAGCAGAGCGGATTCGACGCAAAGCCGGCGGCTGAAACACCCAAGATGAAGCCGGCCGCGGCGGTTTCGAATACGAAGCCGGTGGAAATAATCTCCGTGCCAAAGCCTGTTTACACGGATGAAGGACGGAACCGAAAGATCGAGGGAGATGTTTTGGTGCAGGTGGTGTTCACGGCATCGGGCGAAGTGAGAGTGGTGCGCGTTGTTCGAGGATTGGGCTATGGTTTGGATGAATCGGCTGAGGCCGCGGCCCGCCAGATTCGTTTTAAGCCGGCTACGCAAGACGGACAGCCAGTTGACTTTCCGGCCATCGCGCACATCACATTTGAACTGGCCTACTGACGCGCGGGTTCGGAGATTCGCAGCGGGTGCAGAGATTTAAGGGGGAGCGCAACATGCGCACGTGGAAAAATCTGTCACTAACTTTGATTCTGGCAAGCGCTTTCGCGGGCGCGGCCTGGGCCCAAACGCAAACTGCCGATCAGACGCAGCCGCAAACGGGCGCTTCGAGTGAAACGACCGTCACAACGGTGAATCAGGCGATCGATCGGATCATCGCCCGCGAGCATGAAGAGAACGCCACGATTCGCCGCTATAACCCGATCATCGAGACCTACATTCAAGACATGCGGCCGGACAAAGAGATGGGCTACGTTCCGGTGCGAGACCATTATTTTCTTGGACAGGCGAACCTGGCAAAGGGTGTGGTCGACAATTCGATGCTTGCCAAAAAGCACGGCAAGCTGGACGCGTTCAACCCGCTTTCGCATTTGGGATTTTTCGAATCTTCTTATGTGCCCGAAGGCTTCCTGCAGATGATTTATCTGGATACCACGGGATTTGACCGCCAGCACTACCAATTCGACTACGTGGGGAAGCAATTTCTGGGCGAAGTGCGCTGCTATGCCTTTGACGTGACGCCGCTGCCGAAATCCGGGCGCGGCCGCTTCAAGGGCCGGATCTGGGCGGAAGATCAGGGATTCACGATTGTGCGTTTCAACGGCGTTTATACCCCACTTGCCGGAATCAATTCGTTCAATCTGCACTTCGATAGCTGGCGCATGAACATGCAGCCCGGCCTTTGGCTGCCTGCGTTCATTTTCAGCCAGGAATCCGATCTGAAGGATTTTCTCGGCAACAACGTGCGGTTCAAATCGCAGACCCGCCTTTGGGGATACGATTTGAAGAACGTCGGGCGCGAAGAAGAATTCAGCGAGCTAACGATCGAATCTCCGACTGCTATTCAGGAACAGCAGACGGATACCGATCGTTCTCCCATTGAGGCGGAGCGCGAGTGGCAACACGAAGCGGAGATCAACGTCCTTGACCGGCTGCAGCGCGTGGGCTTGCTGTCTCCCCCGAGTCCGATGGACAAGGTGCTCGAAACGGTTGTGAACAACATCGAAGTGACGAATAACCTCGATATTCAACCGGAAGTCCACTGCCGAATTCTCCTGACCGGGACGCTGGAGTCCTTTTCGATTGGGCATACCATCGTCCTCAGCCGCGGTTTGATCGACGTTCTGCCCGATGAGGCGAGCCTGGCCACGATGTTAGCGCAGGAGTTGGCTCAGATCATTGTGACGAAGCCATCGACCGATCGTTGGGGATTCAACGACACCACAAACGTCTCGACCGTTGAAGCCTTGAGCCGCTTCTCATTTAAGGACAACCCGGCGGATGTGCAAGCCGCGAATGCGAAAGCCGTCGAATTGCTCAAGAATTCGCCGTACAAAGACAAACTCGGCGCGGCAGCCCTCTTCCTGAAGCAACTCTCTGACGAGCAGAAGGATTTGCCGGCGCTGATCAATCCGCACCTAGGGAACGGTGTGGAATTGAGCGAGAATCTGATGACGGCGTCGAGTCCTCAGTTGCAGCCCGACAAGATCGACCAGATTGCGGCGCTTCCGATTGGCGCGCGCTTGAAGCTCGATCCGTGGACAGATCGCGTGGATCTTTTGAAGGCTAAACCGGTTGCGCTGCTTTCGCCTCGCGAAAAGATGCCGTTCGAAGTTACTCCGTTCATGCCGTTCCTGACGCGCTATGAGAAGCCGGAGCAAGGCGTTTCGGCGGATGCCGCAAAGGCCGATATGGCAAAGAGCGGTCAGCCGCAACAGCAGCAACAGCCACAGTAACATTTCGGATTCTCCTGTTGAGAAGCCCGGCGGTCGAGACTGACCCCGGGCTTCTCTTTTTCTGGCCGTACGGCCACCCGCTTATCCGCAGGCGTTGCGCGCCGGTAGAAACTCGCCCAAACTGTGTGAGCGATGCCGCGTGCGTCTCTACTCGATTATTTCCGCGCAGATTCCCGTCCGCTGAAAGAGCCGGCCGTCGTTTGGCAGCGCGGCTACCGCAAGATGCGCTGGTCGTACGGCGATTTGTACGGCGCGGCGCACCGATTTGCGGCTGGTCTGCATGAAAGAGCTGTCGAGAAAGGTGACCGTGTGCTCATTTGGGGCGAGAATTCCGGCGAATGGATCGCCGCATTTTGGGGATGCGTTTTGCACGGAGCCGTTGCTGTGCCAATGGACGCGATTGCCGATCCTGGCTTTGCGGCACGGGTCGCGCGGCAAGCGGGAGCACGGTTCGCCGCGGTCGATCGCGATATGCGGCGCGGCGAGCTTCGCTGCGAAATATTCGTGCTTGAGGAACTGAGCAATGATTTAGGCGCGGGCAAGGTAGGAATCGCGCCGCATTCTCCGCTGCGAACCGACCCTATTGAGATTGTCTTCACGTCTGGAACTACGTCCGAGCCGCGCGGCGTGGTGCTGACTCACGGAAATGTGCTGGCTAACGTGGAACCCATCGAGCGGGAGTTTCAGAAGTATCGCCGTTACGAGCGATTTTTTCATCCACTGCGGTTTCTGGATCTCTTGCCCCTGAGCCACGTATTTGGCCAATTGCTGGGAATTTTCTTGCCGCAAATGATGGGCGCGACGTCCATTTTTCTGGATTCCCTGAATCCTGCCGAAGTGATTCGCACAGTGCACGACGAGCGGGCGACCGCTCTCATCACGGTTCCACGGCTGATGGAGTCGCTCAGAGGCCAAATCGAACGGGATTTGGATCATTCGCGAACGCGCGAGAGTTTCGACCGCGATTTCGACGCGGCCGAAGGCGAAAAATTTCTGAAACGCGCGTGGCGCTTTCGGACAATTCACCGGCGTTTCGGCCAAAGATTCTGGGCGATCGTTTCCGGCGGCGCCGCGCTCCCGGCCAAAGACGAACGATTTTGGAGCCGCCTGGGGTATGCGGTGATTCAGGGCTACGGTTTAACCGAAACAACTTCGCTTGTGAGCCTGAATCATCCGTTTCAGATCGGCAGCGGTTCAATTGGGAAAAATTTGGCGGGTATGGAAGTGAAGCTGTCGCCGGATGGCGAAATCCTAGTGCGAGGCGAGAATGTTGCAAGCGGCTACTGGAATCAGGCGCGTACGGCTCCGGTGGTGGATGCCGAAGGGTGGTTCCACACGGGAGATATCGGCGAACGCGATGCCAGCGGGAACTTACATTTTAAGGGCCGCTTGAAAAATGTGATCGTCACTCCTGAGGGATTGAACGTCCATCCTCAGGATCTGGAAGCCGAGCTGCGCAAGGAACCCGGCGTTCGCGATTGCGTGGTGATCGGCCTCGAGCGAGACGGAAATGCGGAGCCATGCGCGGTGTTGCTTCTCCGTGATGCCGATGCGAACTCTGACACTGCGGAAAAGGCCGTGCAAGGTGCCAACGGACGACTCGCGGCCTTTCAGCAAATTCGCTGGTGGATGGTTTGGCCGAATCCGGATTTCCCGCGCACGCCGACGCAAAAGCCGGTCCTGAGAGCGATTCAAGAAGCAGCTAACGCTAAATTCAATGGCAGTCGATCCGCGCTCACTGGCGCGAACGGCCTGGCAAACCCCGTCAGCGAACTCATCAGTCGAATTACTCACGGTGAAAAAGCGGGAGACGACGCGTTGCGCCAGCTGACTTCGGTTGAACGCGTCGAATTGCTGAGTGCGATTGAAGACCGTTATCAAGTGGACCTAAGCGAAGCCGAGTTTGCAAAAGTGAATTCGGCGCAAGCTCTGCAACGTGTAGTTGAAAATCCGGCCGAACGCGGACTCGCAATGCCGTATCCGCGATGGCCGCAAAGCTGGCCAATCCGAGTTTTGCGCGCGATCGTTTTCAACATCCTGCAGCGGCCCGCGATGTTGCTGCTGGGCTGGCCTTCGATTCGCGACCGAAAAAAAATCGCGGAATTGCATGGCCCCGTCTTGATCGTTTCCAACCACACCGAGTTTTTGGATCCGCCGTACATTCTGGAAGCTTTGCCCGAACACCTGAGAAGGCGGCTCGCGGTTGCGATGGACGGCGAATTGCTCACATCGATGCGAAGGCCGCCACCCGAAATGAACTTCCTGGCTGCCCTGGCGAATCGCGCGGCCTATTGGCTGGTGGTCTCGATTTACAACGTGTTTCCCTTGCCGCGCCGCGCTGGGTTCCGGAAAAGTTTTGCGTTTGCGGGCGACTTGATTGATCGCGGTTGGAGCGTGCTGATTTTTCCGGAGGGTGTGTTGACTCGCGACGGCAGTATCGGGCCATTTCGCGCTGGCATCGGCATGCTGGCGGCGCAATTGGGGGTTGCGGTGGTTCCCGTTCGCATTCAAGGCATGTTCGAGCTGAAAGTAGCCGGCAAGGTTTGGGCTCGCCCGGGGCAAATCAAAGTGTTCTTCGGCGATGCGGTACGTTTCGAAAGCTCGATGTCGCCGGAAACGATTGCCCGCGATTTACATGCGCGTGTTTCGGCGCTTGGGGAAACGGGCCAAGTTGCGGTTCGTTAGCAATCACTGCGCGGAGCGTCCGTTTCTCATCGGACTTTTACGTTACAATCGAAGGGCTCCTCAGAAATTGTTTCGAGGGATCGATGATTCATCGGTTTGTGTTTCATAACGGCCGTATCGCGCCAATGGAGGAAATACGCCTGTCGCCTGGGCAGGCGGGCCTGCTGAGCGGCTGGGGTTTATTCACCACAATTCGAATCATCGAGGGCATACCTTTTGAATTCGAGCGCCATTGGAACCGGCTCACTCGCGATGCGGACAGGACACATTGCCCGTTTCCTTTTGATCCGGCCGTGGTTCGAAACCAGTTAGCCGATGTTTTGCAAGCCAACAAGGTTAAGGAAGGCTGCGCCAGAATTTACGCGATTTACAATTACCCGGGTTTTTGGCGCAGTAGCGAGGATTTCCAGTCCGTCGATCTCTTGGTCTGTTCTGCCGACCTTCCGCCGTACCGCGACCTTGTGCGCCTGTCTGTTCGTGAACACGGGCGCCATGCTGCCTCGCCCCTTGCGGGCGTGAAGGTAACGTCGTGGCTTAACAACGTCTGGAATCTCTATGAAGCGCAACAGGCGGGCTGGGATGAAGTGATTCTATTGAATGAGCGTGGTGAAGTGGCCGAATGCACCGCGGCGAATATCTTTTGTGCTCGTCAGGGAAGCGTCTTCACGCCGCCGCTTTCGTCTGGATGCCTCGAAGGCGTTACTCGAAGCGTGCTGCTCGATATCGGCCCGTGCGCGGGCATACCGGTTGAAGAGCGCACGCTTTTTCCTGAAGATCTTTACTCGGCCGATGAAGTCTTCATTTCCTCAACGAATCGCAACGTGATCGCTGCCGTTGAAATCAACGGGCGCAAGATCGCGAACGGTCCCGGGCCGATCGTAGGAAGAATGGAAAAGCTTTTTACGGCCTATGTCCGGGAATATCTGGACGCACGGCTGGCCGCTACCAATCGCTAGACGTCCGCTGGGCTCTGAAGGTTAGTGAATCAGGAAGCCCAACGATCCTGTAATCACGCCCGCAAATCCCATCGCCAATCCAACGACCCAGAAGACTCTCTTGCGAGTCAGCAGAGTAATCGAGCAGATTACCAGAGCGGCTTCCAGCATCACTTCGCCAAGGTCGAAGCGATCCGCGCGTCTCTGCTGCACTTTAACCTCTTCCTCGAGTTTCTTGGCGTTCTCTTCAGCCTGTTCCTGCTCGGCCGAGTAACGCTTGGCCTCTTTGCTGTACTTATCCTTGATGCTCGCAGCCTGGCTTGAGTTCTGCAGCGCGAAAACGGAGGTTTCGTCGAGAAACAGCTCGTACGTATGTTTGCGCACGTCTTTGGCCTGGTAATACGCCCATTGATCGGCCGCTTGAGTCTGAAGCAAAAGCTCTTCCGTATGCGCGCGGTGGCCCAGCAGGGAAACCGTCGCCACCAGCACAGCGAGAATCGCCATCGTGATCGTTACCGGCGCCACGCTGCGATGATGCGACCCTTCCTCGGCTTGTTCCTGGAGTTCCTGCAGTTCGTCGGGCATCAGCGATACCTTCCTGTGTCTGGATTGCGTGATTTAGCCCGCAAGAGGATAGCAGAATCTCTTTTCAGCTGTCTGTCCTGAGAGGCGATGGTCACTCCGGCGATTAGAAATCGGCGTAACCCGCAGCAACAATGATCCGGGGCCAGTTCTAATCGACACGCTTCCAAAGCACCTTTCGCGTCAATCGCTTGGTGCCAGACGTGCGAGCCTCCGTTGAGCAATGCCGCCGCAGTGTCTGTTCCCGCTTGTGCATTCCGGTTACAATTTAGATGGGACGGACGGAGGCAGACGAAATGAGTGACCTTGCGAGCAAGGCTTGTGTTCCATGCCGTGGAGGGACGCCGCCTCTGGCCGGCAAAGAACTGGATGATCTTGCGCGG
>JASHRM010000026.1 GCA_030037315.1 Candidatus Acidiferrales bacterium | reverse complement strand
GGATTTGGGCTTGCGTCCGACACCGAAGCATACGCCGGTCATCTTGCCAAGGCGAGAGCGCTGACTCAGCGATCCGTCGATGCCGCGATTCGGGCCGACAGCAAGGAAACTGCTGCAAGTTGGCTGGAGGACTCCGCAACGCGAGAGGCGGCCTTCGGCAACCTGACCGCTGCGAAAACGGCAGCGGCGAACGGTCTAAAACTCTTTCCCACAGGCAAGACCATCGAGACCCAAGCGGCGCTCGCCTATGCCATGGCGGGTGAGGATGCAAAAGCGGAGTCGCTCGCGCAAGACTTGGACAAGCGTTTTCCGGTCGATACGCAAATCCAGTCGGTATCGCTGGTTGCGATAGAGGCGCAATTGCAGCTCAATCGGAAAAATCCCTCTCTTGCCCTGACTACCTTGCAAGCAGCGTCGCCGGTAGAGTTGGGCTCGTCCAATAGTTGCCTCGAGCCTATATATCTTCGCGCCGAGGCATTTCTGGCGGCCGCGCAAGGTCAGCAAGCAACGGCCGAGTTCCAGAGAATTATCGACCACAGCGGCATCGTAGTGAATTGCTGGACGGGAGCCTTGGCCCATTTGGGCGTGGCGCGTGCGGATGCTTTGCAGGCGAGAACTTCGGGTGGCGCGGACGCCGACCTGGCTCGAGTTCGAGCCATCGCCGCTTATAAAGATTTCTTCACGCTCTGGAAAGACGCCGACCCAGATATTCCCATTCTGAAACAAGCGAAGGCCGAGTACGCGGAACTGAAATAGGCAAATGCCGCGACCGCCCTGGGCAACTGCCTGAATTCCGACTACGGCACTGCGGCGGTTTGGACACCCAGCTTTGCGGCCTCCCACGCCGCGATTCCACCGGCAATTTCGCCGACGGAATCAAATCCTCTGCCTTGCAATATGCTCGCAGCGATAGACGACCGGTAGCCGCCCGCGCAATAGACCAGCAGCGGCCGGCCTTTCGGAAGCTTTTCGAGATCGCGCGTCAGATGATTGAGCGGAAGCCACTCGCTTCGAGCAATGTGCTTCTGCTCGCGCTCGCGCGGCGCGCGAACATCCACAGCCAGCGGCGGCTCACTCGAGGAAAGCAGGTCGGCTGCATAAGGAGCGCTGACGCGCTCGGTAAAGGAAATCAACTCGGGCCGCGAATTCAGGGTGTTTAGTCCCTCCTTCAAAAATCCGACGATGTGATCGAAGCCGATCCGCCCCAACCGCCTTGCCGATTCGTTTTCGCGGCCGGGATCGGCGATGATGACGATCGGATGATTGCGGTCCAGCACCGTTCCAGCCCACGTGGCGAACTGGCCGTTCAGGCCAATGTTGATGCTGCCCGCCAGATGCGCAGCCGCAAATTCATCTGGATTGCGCGTGTCGAGGATGTGCGCGCCGACCTCGCGCAGGGCAAGCAAGCTGTCGAGCGGCATCGGCCCCACCCGGTTCAGCGTTTCATCCAGTATTGGGCGTTCCTGGCTATTCAAGACCGCGTCGTAATTGAAGTAATCCGGTGCGTCCGGCTGATCGGCGGTCACCACTTTGATGAACGCCTCGACGCTCATCGGCTGAAGCGCGTAATTTGAACGGCGCTGCTCTCCCAATGTTGACACTGTTTCCTTGCTGAGCGCCTTCCCGCAGAGCGAGCCGGCGCCGTGAGCCGGGTAGACGAGGCATTCATCTGGCAGCGCCAGCAGTTTCGCGTGCAGCGAGTTGTAAAGCATCCCGCCCAGCTGCGTAGCCGACCAGCCGAGAGCCGCGCGCAGGTCCGGCCGCCCCACGTCGCCGATAAAGAGCGTGTCTCCGGTGAGCACGGCCTGCGCCTGCGTATCGCTGGCGTTCAAATCGTAAATGACGATGGAGATCGACTCGGGAGTGTGCCCAGGCGTTTCCAGCGCTCTTAGGCGCACGCGCCCAAACTCGATCACGCTGTTATCGCCGAGAGGCGCAAATGCGTACTCGGCTTTCGCCGCTGAACCCAAGTAGATTTTTGCGCCCACGCGATCGCGCAGTTCCAAATGTCCCGCGACGAAATCGGCATGAAGATGCGTCAGGATTACGTGCTTGATCGTGAGCGCATGCTCGGCGGCAAATGCGATGTATTGTTCCGTGTCGCGCTGCGGATCGACGATCACGGCCGTGCCCGTCTGCTCGTCTCCAATTACATACGAGGCATGCGCCAGGCACGGCAGATAAAGCTGTTTCAGGATCATTTGGGTTGCGGCATCGTACGCCGGTCGTGCCATTGGCGGCAACCAGACCCTCTTTTGAATTCAGCAAAAGCCCCGGAGTTTCCTAGCGCAGACGATGCAAAAACGAATCGAATCGGTTTGACATCTCTTAATGAATCGCTTAAAGTCGCCTGCGCCGCGACAGTTCGAACAGGCGGCTCAATCCATACCAAGGCAAATATATATAAGGAGAGCCTGTGAAATACCGTTTTGTCGTCTTCGCGCCCCTTTTCGTGTTTCTCTGCATGGCAGCATTCCCGGCGTGGGCCGAAACGGGAGCGAGCCTTTCCGGAGTGGTCACGGACCAAACCGGCGCAGCCCTTCCCGATGTCGCGGTGACAATCAAGAGCCTCGACAAAACTGAGACTCGCACGATCGCAACGGATGGCGGCGGGCACTATCAGGCATCCGGCCTTCCAACGGGCCGTTTCGAGATCCGAGTGGCCAAAAAAGGATTCGCCGATGAAGCTCGCAAGGGAATCAGCTTGGCGGATGGCCAGAGCGCCACGGTCGACATGCAGATGCAGCGGAAGACACCCGATGCCTGCGCAAGCGGCCACGAGTTCGCCACCAGCGATTGCACGCTTACCTTTCATGGCATCACGTTGTACGGTGCGTATGACATCGGCCTCGGCTATGTGAGCCACGGATTACCGGTAAATGGCTACAACTACGAAGGCGAATCTCTGGTAAACCGAAACGGCAATCACTCCCGATTCCTTCCCGAGCCGAACAATCTGCAGCAGACGGGTTTCGGCGTCAGAGGCAAAGAAGACATCGGGCATGGTTGGTCAATCGTGTTCAACGCTTCAACTGGTATCAATCCGAATTCCGGCCTACTCGCCAACGCGTCGCTCACGGATATCAATAATAATGGCCTTCCGAGGGCGAGCTATTCGGAAGCCATCGACGGAGCGCGCGCGGGCCAACCCTTCAATGACGAATTCTACGGAGGAGTATCGTCCACGCTGTTCGGCACACTGACCTTTGGCCGCCAGCGCTCTTTGGGCACCGATGTGATGCTCCAATACGATCCGGCCGGCGGCAGCTATGCCTTTTCGTACATCGGGTATAACGGCACGATGGCCGGCGGCGGCGATACGGAGGACACCCGTTGGAACGACGCCCTAAAGTACCGCCTCACGTATGGCCCGGTGCATTTTGCCGCGATGTATAAATTCGTCGATGGTATTGGCGGCTGCTATTCCGCTGCCTCGGACTGGACTGCCGCCGACTGCACGCCGGAAAAGCCGCATAACAACGCTTGGGGATTCGATCTGGGCGGTGATTACAAGAAGTTCTCCGCTGATGCCGTCTATCAACATTACAACCAGGCGATCAGCGTATTGAACCCTCTGCAGGGGCCTCAGAGTCAGGCCCCCGGCGCGCAGCTTCAGTCGACCACCGACAGCATCAATACAAACTACATCACCGGCGTAAATCTCATCGACCCCGCGAACACTCTGTATGGCATCGTGACCGACAACAACGCGATAATGCTAGCCGCCAAGTATGCATGGAATCCGTTCAAGTTCTATGGCGGCTTCGAATATATCTGGCAGAACAACCCATCGCACCCGTTGGGCGTTGGCGCCGATGACCAGGGCGGCTATCTCATGAGCGGCGTTGAAGACAACAATCTTGATTCTCAAAAGCAGGTGCAGATCTGGTGGAGCGGCGTGAAATACGCTTATGACAAGAAAACCGACATCACTTATTCCTGGTATCAACAGAGGCAGAACACCTTCCGCAGTCCGCCGGTTTGCGGGCCCGGAAATATGCGCAGTTCCTGCGCGGGAACACTCGACGAAACGTCGCTCTACGTGGATCATCATTTCACGCCGCGTTTGGACGGTTTCGCCGGAATTGCATA
>JASHRM010000322.1 GCA_030037315.1 Candidatus Acidiferrales bacterium | reverse complement strand
TGCGCTTTATTGAGTCGCTGTGCGTTGCGCGGCTTGCGCTTCCTTTGGCTCCGGCCGCCATCCTAATTCCCCAAGGATGCGGCTTCCAGAATTGTAAAGCTCCGTGCGGACGCGCTCTAGGCCATCGTAAAGGAGCTTGCCATTTCTTTTGCGCCATTTGCCGGCAACCATGACGGAATCGATATTTCCCACATTCGCTTGCGTAACCACCGCAGCCACTGGATCGTGCACAGGCCACAAATTTAAATCGTGCGCACGGATGAGCGCGAAATCCGCCTGCTTGCCCGGCGCGATTGTCCCGATGCGATCTTGCAGACCCAGCATTTTTGCGCCTTCGATGGTGATCCACGAGAGGGCCTCGCGCACCGGTATCGTCGTCGTTTCGGGGATTCCACCGTTCTTCGCGCGAAACTCCGCATGATCCATGGACCGTTGGTGCGCCAGCGCGATCCGGGCGGAGGTCAGCATATCTCCGGAAATTACACTCTCGAGGTCAATGCCTAGCGACGGCGCGGCGCCCAGTTTGCGCAAGCGGCCGGTGATAGGATGGCCGTGCCCTTGCGCCATTTCGTTCTCGGGCGCGATCGAAAACGTCACTCCCGCGTCGATGAACCGTTTCAAACGGTCGTCGGACAAGTCGTTCCCATGAACGATGTTGATGTTGTCGCCGATTAGCTTTTCGCTTTCCAGCACGTCCCATCCATTCGGAGTTTTCGGAGCGCCACCTCCCTGATGCATCGATGCGATCAGGCCAAGCTCGCGTGCCAGTCGAAAATCGTGCCGCGAAACATCCAGGGTCGAGTAATGCGGGCCAAGGATTGCCATCCCCAGCGTCATCAACTGGTCGCGGGAAGAGAACGGGACCCGCATCAAGCGTTCGATTTCGTTGCGGGGATGCGGAATCTCCGAGAAATGCGGCTCTCCCGGCTTCGGGTCTGGTTTGGGCGAGCCGTGGAAAAAAGCCGCGCGAATGCCCGATTCTCGCAAGCCTTCAACGGCCGCGTCGGTGTGCGCCGGAGTCGGATTGTTGTGGCACCAATCAACCAGCGTGGTCGTGCCGCAATTCATCTGATTCAGCGCGCCAGCCAGATTAGCGATGCGTATATCTTCGGGCCGAAAGCGCGTGGCAAGTCCCGCGTGCATCCAGCGGAAGTATTCGAGCAGTGTCCAGTTCGCAGAAACGCCGCGAAGCCCTGTCTGCCAGGTATGCATGTGCGCATTGATCAAGCCTGGAATCACGATGAACTGGCTGCCGTCGACAATCTCGGCGTCGGGGACCGCGAACTTCGCGCCGACAGCCAAGATCCGTTCGCCTTCGATGAGAAGGCTGCCCGGGCGAAGATCGCCGACGCCGGAATCCATGGAGATTACGATCGCGTCGCGAATCAAAGTTCGTCGCACGCCTTCACTCCTATCGCGACTCCGATTCAGACTGGAAGACCCGAGCGGCCGCTGGCCGATTAGCTGGCCGTATGAACAAACGCACGGAGCGCGCGCCTAACTTGCTGGCGGACCCGAATGGGGCGTACGCCGAGGCGGCTCTCTCCATACCATCGAAGCCCCACTCGCAGAAGCCCGAGAAAAAACACAAGAATCAGCGCGATGACCATCACCGCCAAAGACTCACGCTCCAAGAGAAGGCTGATGGCCGGCGAATCTTCCCAGCCTGGCCATATATGATCGAGCGCAGTGCGAACGGGGAGTCCTATCGTGCGCACCCTCGATAACCGAACATGAGCGGTGCGGTCAAACGTATACTGCGGATCGTATCCGGCGACGTTTCGCGTGGCCTCAGCGAAAACGGCGGGATCGGCAAGCTCGCGCTGAGTCAAAAATCCGCCATCTTTGCCTTTGAAAACTGTGCGAAAAGCGGGATCGACGATGATCCATCGGCCGTCAATGAGAACTTCCGCGACCACGTGGTTCGTCATCCGCTGCGAATTCAATAGAAGCAGCCGTCGCGCCGAAAGGCCGGCGCTATCGGCCAAATTTATGAACGCGTTGGTCGCCGATCCGCAGACCTGCAAGAGCGAAGCGTAGTTCAGCGTCTCGGTGGGATCGCGATCCTGGCCGACAGGCCCGTTTTGCATCCGCGCAGGGCCGTGCGCCATCCACTGTAAGATCGCGTCGACTTTCTCCTCCGGAGAGGAAGAAGCAGGCACCACCGCGTCCGAGAATCCGCGCAGATATTCGCGCGTGGTGTATTCCCAAAAGGCGGAGTACGCTGCGAGTAAAACGGCAAGAATCAGCAGAAGATTGCCTGCATACCAAACCGCCTGAAAAATCGCTCGACGGCTGCCGACGCCCTTGGTGTCCGCCGTCTCCAAAGCGCCCGTCGTTCCCGGCGCGACGGTTGGCATGTCACTAGTAGCTTGTTTCGCCGGTTGCGCTGCGCTTGAGCCCATCATGCGCCTCGTGCCACCACGTCCATGTCATTTACACCCGCCGATTCATCGGCGTTCCGCGGGACACCAGCACGGCTTTCTTTTCTCAAACAGAAGCAATGAACGTTGCCGCCGCGATTTTCATCGTATCGAGAAACTCGCAGGCCGCGCTCGGAGCACCATTCTTCAACCAGAGAACGCGACAAGAATGCGACATGCGGCGTGATGAAATAATCGTAGAAGAGATTTTGGGCGCCCGACCACGTGCGACGGCCTCGCGACCGAGCGAAATGCACAAGGTAATACGGAAGCTGCGCGAAAATCGTCACGAACGGCTTCGACCAGGCGTGGCGCAAACCCGCACGAATCGCAGCGCCCGGATATCGATAGAGCCATGGGTAGCGTCCCGAAGGTTTGTACACGGCGAGATACATCTGCCCATTCGGCTTCAGAATTCGGCAATTTTCCGCGAATGCTGCGCTGGGATTGCCGGTGTGATGGATGACGCCATCGGAGATGACTACATCCGCGCACTCGTCCGCCAAGGGCAACGCAAGATTATCGGCAACGATGCCAGGGCGCTTGTAACGGGAGATGGCGAGCTTCAGCGAGACGCGGCTTCGGTCCAGTCCAAAACATCGCAATCGCCGCGCAGCCAATTGGCCCAAAACTCGGCCCGGCCCGCATCCGATATCGAAAACGGTGGCGCCGTGATCCAGAGTCTCGATTAGATCCACCAGCGCGCGGGATACGGTCGCCGTGATCGGCACAGACGAGTCCGGCGGAATCCAGTCGAAGGGATGCTCGTCGTAGAATGTGGCCTGCTCAGGCGTGTCCATCGCTCGATGCCAGTAAAGCTGCGTACGCGTGCTCCATTTCCTTCGCGAGATGGTCCCAACTCAGCTGGCTCGCGACGCGGCGGCAGCCTTCTTTCAGACGAGCATACAAATTCCTGTCCCTTATTAGTTTCCGCAGAGCGTCGGCTAGAGTTCCCGCATCGGGCGCCACAACCAACCCGGCCTGACCCTCGACGAGCGACCGGATGCCGCACGCTGGCGAGATGATTACTGGAACTCCACACGCGGCTGCCTCCGCCGCGGCGTTCGCAAAATTTTCATACTGCGATGGCAGGGCAAAAATATCCGCGTCCGAGAATGCGGACTTCTTTTCTTCGTCGTAAAGAGGTCCGGTAAAAATGATTCGGGCTCCGGCGCCCGACGCCCGCGCGCAATGCTCGAGCCGGGATCGATAACCGGGTTCTCCCTCCGGACCTGCGATCACGAGTTTCCCATCGCCGGGACACGCTTGCGCGAATGCTGCGATCAGTACTTCAGCGCCTTTGCGAGGGATCAATCGGCTCAAGAAGAGAATGAGCGGCTCGTCCGGAGAAATGCCCCATTTCGCGCGAAAACAGCCGCGCGGCGGAAGCGATTTGTATTCCGACGGTTCGATTCCGTTATAGCGAACAACGATTTTCGCGGCCGGGACGCCATCCTCGATCAGCTCCTGCTGCTCCAGTTCCGAGGTGGCAACGATTCGGCTGGCGTGATTCCAAAAGGATTCGCCCATGCTCCGGCGCCACAAATGTTTTAAGCGGATATTCCGATCGATAGGCCGGTACATGCCCATGGGCTCGACGACGTATGGTTTCCGCTGACGCCGGCAAAAGTACGCGACGGCAGGACCGAGCAGATCATAAAGGCCGTAAACGTGGATCAGGTCGAAGGCGGCCAGTGATGCCCCACTGAATCGTATCACACGTGGATTTAACGTAAGAGCACGGTAACGAAATAACGTCGGCAAATAGATCGTATCCACGTTTTCGTATTTGATTCGCCAGGTGCCATCCACTTTCTGGGGGGGCGCCGTAAATGCGGACCACTCGCTGTGGCCCAAGTCCGCCGTCAGCACCGTCACATCGTGGCCTCGCTCGGCCAATTTTCTCGAAATCGTAAGTACTTTGAATGGCCGGCCACCTTCAGCCAGATACGGGAAATAGGTTTGAGCTATGTTGAGGATTCGCACGGATCTCGATTGTGTCTACCAGTGCGCGAGCGGCTCGGTCTTGCGAATGTATTTCCTCCACCACACGTCAAAAATCATGCAGGCGAATAACTCGTGCGACCGATCCGCTTTGCCCTGCCGATGCTCTGCTCGCATCCGCTGGATGAAAGAAAGATCGAGCACTCCTTCGCGCCACGCAGCGCCCGCGTCTTCACCGAAAGGGCTGCCGCGCCGAGTATTGGCTGCCTCGCAGTAATCGTCAAAAAAGCGGTTTATCCATTGCCCGAGCGGGGCGTTAAATCCTCGCTTCGGTGCTTCCCGCGCTTCCGGCGGGAAAAAGTCGGAAAACGCATCGACGAGGATTGCTTTCGTCCTGCCTTGCTGAATTTTGTAAGAGAAAGGCGTGTTCAGCGCAAGCTCCACGAAGCCCGTATCGAGCAAAGGCACCCTCACTTCAAGACCCGTGGCCATGCTCATCCGGTCGGTGTATTCGAGGATGTTGTCGGCAAGAAACGTTTTCACGTCGAGTTCGAGCAATCGATTGTCAGGCGAGGGAATCGAACAATCGTTGAAGGCCGTTCGCAAGGTTTCCACCGAAGGGTGCCAGCCATTTTGGCGCTGGCCATTGCGCCAGTCGCGAAATAATTCGTGCTTGTCTCGTTCGTTCAGAAAATAGGTCCAATTCGCGTACTGAGCCAGAAAATCGGAGTCGAGGCCGCCCAGGAATTTTCGCGCGCGCCGCAGGCGCGGATTTTGGTGAGAATCGCGAAGCGGACCGAGAAAATGAGTTCCGAATCGAAGCAGCGGTTTCGGTACCCAGCCCAATTTCCGCGCCAGCCTCACGGCGGACGTCCTGGGATAGCCGGCGAAAAGTTCGTCGCCACCGGCGCCGCATAGCGCAACTGTGATTTTGGCTCGTGCCTTCCTCGAAAGCTGCTGCATCAAGTAGTTTGTCGGATTGGCGAAGGGCTGGTCGGAAAATTCCACGAGATTCAATATTTCCAGGAAATCGGGCTGCTCCATCGGCAGTTCGAAATGTTCGGTTTTCAAGTGCCGGCTGACGGCGCGGCTTTTTTCCGATTCGTCGTAAAACTTATATTCTTCGCCGGGGACCGTAAGCGTGTAGGTCTGAACGTCCGCTTTTTCGCTTTTCGCTAAACCCGTCACGATCGTCGAATCAATCCCGCCGCTGAGGAAAACGCCGAGCGGCACATCGCTCACGAGTTGCCGTTTCACCGAAGCCGCCAGCGATTCGCGAATGGCCGACTTCAATTGCTCGTAGGAAGACCGCGTCAGATCTTCGCTTTCGCGCGGCCGCCAATAGCAGCTCGACGACACGGCCAAATCTTTGAGCCGCACGGTCAGAGAATGCGCCGCGGGAAGCTGCCAGATGCCTTCAAACGCGGTTTCAGGGCACGGCACATACAGGAAAGTGAAAAAATCCGAAATCGCCTGGCGGTTCAGGACTGGATCAACAAGCGAACTTGCGAGGATCGCCTTGATTTCCGATCCAAAAATAAAGCTGTCCTTCGTTGCAGCGTAGAAAAGCGGCTTGACGCCGAGAGGATCGCGCGCCAAAAAAAGTGAATCCTTCCGCAGATCCAGAATCGCGAACGCAAAAATGCCTTCGAGCTCCTCCACGCATGCAGGGCCCTTTTCCTCATACAAATGAATGATTACCTCAGCGTCGGTATGGGAATTGAACCGGTGACCGGAGGCCTCCAAACGCGGCCTGAGCTCTTTGAAATTGTAGATTTCGCCGTTGAAGACGAGCCACGCCGTGCCGTCTTCGTTGGACATAGGCTCGCGTCCCGCATCGCTCACGTCGATAATCGCCAACCGGTTGTGAGCCAGCGCAACAGGTTGCGACACAGAGGGAGGGCCAAAGCATTCGACATATGTTCCGTCAGGCCCGCGGTGGCGCAAGGCCCGCGCCATGCGATCAACCGTCGTTTTGAGCGTCGAGCGATCGAGGCGCTTGCTGACCACTCCGGAAATACCGCACATGACTTAGACCGCCTGAGAGGGTAATTGCTTGACGATCAAATCCATCACTCGAACGGCTTCGCGTCCTTCTTCCGGCGTCACCGGCGCGGGCGCATCCGTCTGTATGCTCTGCACGAATTCTCTGACAAGTCGTTCGTGTGTGTTTTCGAATCGCCCCGTTGCGTAGCTCAAACTTGTGTCCGCTGTGCCCAGCAGTACTTGGCCCGCTTCTTTGATTGCCGAAAGCCCGAGCGTGACCGGTTTCAAATCTGCTCTGCCGTGAACCACCACGGTTTGGGTTTCCAGATCGAATTTAATGTGCCCCTCGCTGCCCCACAGATCGAGCTGCACGGCCCACCGATTCGTCGCATAGGTAAGAGTCACGCTCGACGATGACTTTTCGCCGATCAGCTCGACACGGTAATCCTCATACGGCGACCACGGAAATTGCGTCAATTGCTTGCGGCTTTGGACTCGAACATCGCGAATCGGATTGATGAACGCCAGCGTCATGTAAATGATGTGCGGGCCTGTCTCACCAATCACGCCGCCGGGCAGTTTGTGCGCCCAGTGATCGGGTTTTGAAGTGATGTAGTCCATCGGCGTAGAAAGAAAAATTCGCATTCCGCGAAATTCGCCGATGGCGCCTTGTTTCACCAGCTCCCGCGCTTTCAAAAACGACGGATAGAACAGATCCGAATGCGCCACACAGATTTTTCGTCCGGTTTTTTGGGACGCCGCGATGATCCTGTCGCATTCCTCCGTCCCAACTGCCATCGGCTTTTCGATCATCGCGTGTGCGCCCGCTTCGAGCGACCGGATGGCGATATCCGAATGGGTTCGCGGCGGCGAACAAATGTCCACGGCATCCAGGCGCTCGGTGCGCAGCATTTCCTGAAAATCGCCGTAAACTTTTGGGATTTCGTGTTCGCGAGCGAGCTGCTCGGCTTGCTGCTGATTTGGGTCGCACAGCGCCACCACTTGCGCTTTTCGCCCCATCCGCTTCCAGGCAGGCACGTGTTTCTGTTTTGCAATAAATCCCGAACCGATAACGCCGACTCTCAGGCCTTCCAAAAGCGCACCCTCCGCAGCTTAGGATTTTACAGGTCTCGATAGGCGAAGTGGAGTTTCTTAACGGGACTGGCGGCTCAGGCCCGCTGCCGCAGGCACTCGGTTACGATAGTCTGCAATTCGCTCTGAAACACTGCGAATTGATATTTCTCGCGCACGATTTGCGCTCCCCGGCGCCCTAATTCCTGGCGTAGGCTTTCGTTCTCCAATAGCTTTTTCAGCGCTTTGGCCAAAGCGTCTGTATCTCGCGGAGGCACAAGCAAACCGTTGACGCCGTCTTCGACCAGATCGGTTGTTCCTCCGCACGCAGCGCCGATCGTGGCTTTCCCGAACGCCATCGCTTCCAGATAAACCAAACCGAAGCCCTCGCCCGTGCTAGGCAGAGCAAAAAGATCCGCACCCGCATAGCAAGCGGCAATTTCTTCGCGCGACAAATTCTCGAGGAAATGAACGCGGCCGGAAATGTTCAGGGTGGTTGCGATCTGTTTCAATCGGGGAAGATCGTCGCCTCCTCCAACGAGGACTAGATTCCAACCGGCGCATGCGTCTCCCAATTGCGCGATTGCACGCATCAACTCATCGGCCCCCTTGTAACGCTCGGAGGCGACCCAGCGGCCCACAGCTAGAATCGTGCGGCCTTTTGGGAACGTAGCCGGCAGCAAAAGTTTGTCCGCCGCGTCAGCTAGTCTCAAAAATCCGGGATGCAAGGGCCATGCCAGCTTGCGGATTTTTTCCCTCGGCACCCCCTGCACCTCTGCAATTTTCGTCGCGGTATCGGCGCTCGGCGCCAGCACTAAGTCGGCTCGCGCGAGCGCGTGCCTTCGAAGCGTGGGCAAAGGCTCCCAAACGTCAATTCCGTGGCACATCACGATGGTATTCAGGCGCCAATTGGCCCCTTTCATCCAGCGGGCCGGCACGGCCAGATTCGGATGGCCTGCAACCACCAACCCGCGCCCGCCCGCTGCGGAGCGGGCGCACCTTAAAGCCGACATCGCAAATCGCGCCTTTGCTCGTCCAAACCCGCGAAGAGATATCGCGTGCCCGCCAACGCCGAGCGATTTTTGCCCGGAAGGATCATTCAAGCTCAGGAAAGCGGTCGCGCCGCCATTTTCCGAGATGAATGCCTGCAGAGCAGCAGCTGTCAGCCGGCCCGCTTCCTGGATGCCGCCGATGCCTAGCAGCTCCGGGAAAAGGCCGATGATCTGTGTCGAATCTGAAGGAGTGGCTGTCATCCTTTTCGGAACACGAAAACGGCATGCGTCGCAATTCGATTCGGTACGATACGCTCCGCAAGTGGCTCTGTCACTGTAGAAAGCAAGAGACTCGAGCGCCTCAAATTCCAGAAAATTCTGCGACTCAAACCCGCCCGTGGGATTTCGGGATCGCCTTCCTTCGAAGGTAGTTTGTTTCTGCGGCCACCGATCGCGTGGACCGCACTCGCGAAAGCGCGATCCAGCAGCAAATATTCTTGCCCGAACCAATCGATCAGATTCGCGCCGTACGATCTGCCCAAGTCGATCCATCCCCGCGGCTTTCGCGGGAAGATGTGTGTTCCTTCGCCACGAATCAGTTCGAGGATGAGAATCCGGCCGCCTGGCTTGAGGATCCGGACCATTTCAGCAAAAGCCGCGCCCTGGGCCGCCATGGGAACGTGCTGAATAACTGTTACATCCGAGACCAAATCGAAATAGCCATCGGGAAATGGCAAGGCGCCAGCCTCGCCCACTAGCATGGAAGGTCCCGAATCACGATTCTTCGCGATTCGGATCATTCCGTCCGTCGCATCGACGCCAGTCACGCGAAATCCGAGAGCCCGGTAGCGGCGAATCCAGCGCCCGGTTCCGCAGCCGACGTCCAAAACATGGGCTCCGGTCGGAATTCCCGCGATGCCAAGCGCCCTGTTTATCGCGCGAAACTGGAGCTTATCAATTTGGGCGTTGAACCAGGCCGGTGCGTCCGGATGCAAAACAGGAGCAAATCCGCTCTCATCGCCAGAGTGTGTCTTTGCGACGCCTGTCCAGTATTGTTTCGGCGAATACGCGCTGCCGGACGCGTTCGTTTCCGCCACGCTCACGACTCCTGCACCTGAGTTTGCGAAACGCTGGTGCCTTTGCGCCGCAAAACGCTCTCGAAAACAGCTTCCAGCTCATCGCGATTTCGCGCCCAGGTAAAGTTCTTGGCCGTTAATGCCGCGTTCTCTCCGATCTTCCGGCGCAATTCC
>JASHRM010000321.1 GCA_030037315.1 Candidatus Acidiferrales bacterium | reverse complement strand
AGCCGAGGCGGCCGCCGCTGCGCATTAAGCGAAATTCGGAGATGCTTCGAGTGAGCGGGAACTCTCTGCGGTATTCCGCGGGTTCTCAGCGCCGTTCGCAGGTCCCAACCAATGGCTCAACAACCACTCGTTAGCTCTAATTTGCCGTCTCGCACTGCCCGAGATCCGGGTGCGGTCCCCACAATCCGTCTCGATGGAATTCACAAGACGTACGACGTCGGCGAAATTCAGGTCCACGCCCTTCGCGGGGTTTCGATGGAGATTTATGCGGGCGAATTCATCGCCGTCATGGGCGCGTCCGGCTCCGGTAAATCGACCCTAATGAATATCCTCGGATGCCTGGACAAGCCGAGCCGCGGCCATTACTACCTCGATGGACGAGATGTTTCTGGCTTGACGAAAGACGAACTGGCCAAAATCCGCAGCCAGAAAATTGGGTTCGTTTTCCAGCAATTCAATCTTCTGTCCCGTACATCCGCTCTCGAAAATGTGGAACTGCCCACGATTTACGCTGGCGTCCCGATCGAGGAGCGCGCCCGGCTCGCCAGCGAAGCCTTGAATCGCGTGGGATTAGCGGATCGCGCAGGCCACTTTCCCTCGCAGCTTTCTGGAGGCCAGCAGCAGCGCGTCGCCATCGCGCGCGCCTTGGTGAATAATCCTTCACTGCTCTTGGCCGATGAACCCACGGGCAATCTCGACAGCCGGACCAGCGTCGAGATCATGGACATCCTGCAGAACCTGAATAAGCAGCACGGCCTGACGGTTGTGATCGTCACTCATGAGCCAGACATCGCGCAATATGCGCAGCGCGCCCTCGAATTTCGTGATGGAAAAATGAAAAAGGACGTACAGATTCAAAACCGCTCGATCGCTTCAGAAATCCTGCCCACTTTGCCGACCCTCGACGAGGACGACGTGGACGCCGTCGCTGGTTCCGTGCCTATTGCCGATGCCCGCAGCTCGGACTAGACGCTGTCTGGCTCTCCTCGTCCTCCACAATTAGGCCAGCTTTCTTCTGCCACCGTTCTCCCGCGTCATTCTGAGCGAAGTGTCCCGGTATTTTTCACGGAAATCGTATCGCTTGCGATTTCCGCGCCGGGACGCGAAGTCGAAGAATTTCTCTTTTGGCGGCCGCTAATTGGCGGGTGCCAACAGAGCCGGAGGCTCCGGACTTGTTCGATTCGTCGAAAGGAATTTCTAGAAGGGAATATCTTCGTCTGAAATTTCAGGAGCGCCGCTAGGTTCTTCGGTTCCCGGTCCCGCCACGTCGAAATCCGGCTCGCTGCTTCGTCCGAATCCGCCGCCGGCGCTGCTGCCAGATGCCGCTCCTGCGGCGGCTCCTTCAGCGCGCGACGTGAGCATCCGCATCACATTGGCCACAATTTCGGTCGTGGATTTCTTTTGCCCGTCGCGTTTGTCTTCCCACTGCCGCGTTTGGATGCGGCCCTCGACGTAAACCAGCATCCCCTTTTTCAGATACTGCTGTGCGATCTCAGCCAGCTTCCCCCACAGCACCACGCGATGCCATTCGGTACGCTTCTGGCGCTCGCCGGACCTGTCTTTATAGCTTTCGTCCGTAGCCAGCGTGAAGTTTGCGACCGCCTGGCCACCCGATGTATAACGCGTTTCAGGATCACGCCCTAGGCGGCCTACAAGGATTGCTTTGTTGACTGACATGCCGTGGAGTATATCCGAAGTCGCGATGCCAATCTCGAAATTTTAGTGTGAACCAAACATAACACTCTTAGGAGTATTCGATTGTAAGGAGGCCGAAATGGCTCAGCTTCAGAATTTCAAGAATCACACGCGATTGTTCCCGCCATTCCACTTTGTGGTGATGCCGATCTTGTTGCTGAATCTCGTCTGGTCGATCGTGCACACGAGCCGTCACTTCTCCTTCGGGACGTTGGTCAACGCACTCGTGGCGCTAGCGCTGATCCTGCTCGGATTTAGTGCCCGAAGGTTTGCCAACACGGTTCAGGACCGCGTGATCCGCCTTGAGATGCGCCTGCGTATGGCGCAAATATTGCCGCCTGACCTGCGGGCGCGGATACCTGACTTTAGTGTCGGCCAGTTGGTCGCGCTGCGCTTTGCGAGCGATGTCGAGCTAACCGACCTCGCTCGCAAAGTTTTGGATGAGAATTTGACGAAGCGGGCGGAAATCAAAAAACTCGTACGCGACTGGCAGCCGGATTTCCTGCGCGCCTAACGCGCACCAAGTAGAATCTCTGCGCTGCCATTAGCTTGCAGCCCGTCGGACTCAATTAGCGCTGAGTATTAGTGTGCGGGGTGTGCCGTCGCGCCCATTTCGCGAAGCTTCGCCTGCGCGCGTCGCGACTCGTCCGATCCCGGAAAACGCGCCACAACCGCGCGAAGGTCGCGAACTCCCGCTGTCTTTTCGCCCAGCTCCAATTCGGCCATCGCCTTCTTCAGCAGGGAAGCGCCAAGCTTGAAGCTCCGCGGGTAATTTGCCAGCACCACTTCGTAAGCAGAAATGGCGCCTTGAAAATCGCCTTGTGCGTACGCAACTTCGCCGAGATAGAACTGCGCGTTGGACGCAAGATCATTCGATGGAAAATTCTTGATGTAGTCCGAGAATTCCTGCCGCGCCAGGTCGTATTGTCCGCTGGTGAAATCGCGAAGCGCGTTTTGGTACAGGGTATCCGCGGAAATCGGCGGCATCGCCGCCGGAGTCGCCGCCCCTCCTGAGTTGTCCGTCGTCGGCCCGCCGCCGGTTGCCGCGCCAGTCGGTGGAGGCGCAGTACTGGTGCCGGCTCCAGCCGGCGCGCCGCCCGAAACTTTCGCGTCAATGTTCTGCAGCAAGTTCTGCACGTCGGTCAGCTGCTGCGAGAGTTTTCCCACCCGTGCTTGCACATCTTGTAAATTATCGGAAATTCCCTGTGTCTGCTGGGCCATGCTGTCGATGCGCGCTCCCGTATTGGCCTGGACTTGCTGCACGCTTTGCTGGACGGCGCTCATGTCGCCGCTCAATTTCCCCACGGAATCGAGCGATTGTTGAATCAGCGTCCGCAGCGTCGCGTTATTGCTGTCGATGGCGCTTCGCAAGTCTTGCTGGCCCTGCAGAAGCTGTGCCACCTGTTGCTGCAATTCCACCATTTCTTTCGATACGGCCCCCGCCGGCTGCGGCGCGAGCAAAGATCCTCCGACTGCTCCGAAAAAAAGAGCTATAAGTGCGAGCACAAACCATCGTGTGCGCAAGGTATCCTCCTTGTAGGGAACTGGGCTTTGCGCCCCCATCACTATATATCGACGCTGGGGAATCGCGGAAACTGTCGGTCAAGCTTTCTGCTCAATCCAAATGCGTGCGGCGATGAATCTTCACCGCCGCACGCAGGGTGAAATGGTTTAGTGCGCCAGGACAAAATGCGCGCGTCGGTTCTGGTGCCAGCACGATTCGTCGTGCTCGGTGCAGAACGGCCGCTCCTTGCCCCAGCTTGTCGTTTCCATCCGGTCGCCCGAAATACCCAGCGAAATCAGGAAGTTTTTCGCCGCTTCGGCGCGACGCTGGCCGAGCGCCAGATTGTATTCAGTTGACCCGCGCTCGTCGCAGTGGCCCTCGATCGAAACTCGCACCTGTTGGTAAGAACGCAAGAATTCCGCGTCCTTTGTCAGAGCGGCGCGAGCATCCTCAGTCAGATCGGACTTATCGAGATCGAAGAACGCATCCTTCACGTTCTGCTCGAAAAGCTCTTCCATGGTCGGCTGCGTATTCGTTTCCGGAGGAGGAGGTGCGCCAGCGCTCACATCGACTCTCGCCGTTGCCGTCGCGCTGCCGCCCGAACCTGTCGCTGTGATCGTGTAGGTCGTTGACGTCGTTGGGTTCACAGGAGTCGAGCCCTGCGGCGCCACTTTGCCTACGCCCGGCTCAATATCCAGGTCCGTCGCGTTGGTCGAAGTCCACGATAGCGTCGACGACTGTCCTGCGTTAACGGATGTTGGCGACGCGCTCAACGTCACGGTCGGCTGCACGGCTGGCGCTGGGGGCGGTGCTGGTGGAGTGGCTGCAACTTTCTTCTTGCAACCGCTGGCGAATGCAACAAGAACGAGCAGGCCAAGCCAAATCCCGAGCCTTCTAAAACTACCGCTCTGCATGAAGTGCCTCCTTCGACGCTACCGAGGATGGGCTGGGCGCGTCGCGAATGAAGTTAATGGTTATCCCACATCACATTTCAAAAAATTCGCACGACGATGATTCACTTCTATTCACGAATGAAACGGCTTCGCTATTTAGGGGACCAGTTGGGTGATTCGTTCTGGCCCTGGGTTGTTAGTTGGCGCGCCTGGGTGCCGTCGGCCAGCATCGACCAGATTTGCCGCGAGCCCGAGCGCGTTGATTCAAATACAAGATGCCGGCCGTCGGGTGCCCAGCTCGGCCGTTCATTTCGGCCTGCGTCTTTCGTCAATTCGAGCAGCTGGCGGCTTGCAACGTCCATGAGGTAAATATCGTAGTTGCCGCTGGGTCGTCGCCAACTAAATGCGACCAGTTGTCCATTTGGTGACCACGCGGGATCGATCACGTATCCCATATCCGGCATATTTAATTTCTCTGGATTCGATCCGTCCGCGTCCGAAAGATAAAGCGCGGGGTCGCCGGCGCGATCGCTTACGAATACCAGCTGCTTTCCAGTTTTCGGATTCCACGCGGCTGATGTGCTCACGCCCGTCGCAAATGTGATTCGGTGCAGATGCCCGCCGTCAGCATCGGCCACGTAGAGCTCTGGATCGCCGCTCAAGCTCGACGTGAACACAATTTGCTTGCCATCGGGTGACCACGCCGGAGCGCTGTTCGTTCCTCTGTATCGGGGAAACGAGATCAGTCGGTTTGACGCCATCGAGTACATGCAAATTTGCGCGGACGTGACGCCACGATACGGCTCAAAGCATGTGAATGCGATGCGGCTGGCATCGGGGGACCATCGCGGAGTCAGAGAAATGGTCCGCAAGTGCGTCAGCTGTTGCTGATTCGCCCCGTCGTAGTCCATCACCCAAATCTCCTTGTTGCCGCCGTGCGAACTTACATATGCGATCTTCGTTTGCGCGATTCCAGGCTGGCCGCCGCTCAGGATTCCAATAATGTCGTCGGCAAATTGGTGCGCCAGCCGCCGCGCGTCTGCGTCGGTTGCGGCTCCGCGGTAAATCTTTTGTAGCGCGGGTGGAGAGCTCGGGTTCGTCACATCCGAAAGAAATCCAGCGAACGCAATGTTTGTGCCGTCCGTCGTCATATTGCCGTAAGCGACCATGTACGCGTTCGCCGGCGCAGCCGTCCAGGCCGAGGCGTTCAGCTCGCTCGGTTGTCCCGGGGATTGCAGTGGATAAAAACTTGGGCTCACGAGGTCGAGAATTCCCGAATATTGCAAGTCGTTCCACAAAACGTCGTGAAACGTCTTGGGCAAAGGCTGGCTAAAGCTTGAGCGCGCCACTGTATCCGGTACCGCAACGCGTGCCTTCTTTACGCCCAACCCTGTTCCAGTTGTGAATGTGTCCTGCGCCTGCAGTGTCTGTGTCGCGGACAATACGAACGCCAGGAGCCCAATTAACGCCGAAAAAGATTTCCATTTTCGTCTCATAAACGATTGCCCTTAATAGATTTTTTAACCTGCCTTATTACCGCGTGTAATCAAACCAGAAATCGCAATTCACGCTGGACCCGCCGTATGCCGGAGGCAGCGGATTCAGCGGACTCGAATCGCGAACCGCCCTCAACGCGGAGTTATCAACGGAATAGTTGTTGCTCGACCGCGTTACCTGCACATTCGTAATCGTGCCGTTGCGCAGAATCGTAAACGAAACAACCACACGCGGGGCGCTGCCGAGGCTGGGGTCGATGGACGATTGCAGCCAGCTGCGGCTGATGCGCTGCTGCACGGCTTGCACGTACCACGCAAAGCGCGAGCCAAAATCTCCCGCACCGTTTCCCGCAAAACTCATTCCCGCTTGGGTTTGCCCCTGCCCAATGGCAAACGAACTCACCGGAATTTGCGGCGTGCCTCCGCCACCATAGGGCACAGCATTGGGCGGAGGTGGCGTTTTATTTTCTAAGACCTTCGAAGGGCGCGTGATGTATTTCGGCGGCTTTTCTTTCGCAAATCTCGGAAGTGGTGTCGCGTCTGGCGCGGGCTCGATCTTCGGTGGCGGCTCGGACTTATAGAGCCCCTTCGATTCGTCTACCACCCGACTCGGAGACGAAACTTCCGGCCGCGGCAAGGGGAGCGCCGGCACATTGCCCACTAGACCCACTGTCACCGAACCGCCCGGGCCGCCCCAATTTTCGCCACTGTGTCCAAGATAACCTGAGAGCACCGCAAACGCCATCAAGGCCGCATGCAAAATAATCGAGATGACAACAAACATCTGCAAGCGGTCGTCATGCCGAGTTGCAGCGATTGCGGACATTTACTGTGTCTGGGGCCGCTCTGTAAGTGGCTGTGTCACCACGCTTATATTTTGGATGCCGGCCTGCCGCAAAGCATCCACCACGGTCGCCCAGCTTCCAAACGGCACTGTCTCGTCGCACCGCACGTAGACGGCTTGCTGCTTGGGATTCTTCGATTGCGAAACCACTTGTTGGCCAATCTCGTGAATATTGACAGGCTTGTCGTTCAAATAGACTCGCTGCCCTCGGTCGATGGTAACAACCATGCGGACTTCGGTCAGCTCCTTCACGGTTTTCGTTTTCGGTACGTCCACGTCGATGCCAGACTGCAGAATCGGCGCCGTGATCATGAAAATGATCAGCAACACCAACACAACATCGATGAACGGCACCATGTTGATGTCGGAGAGTGATGTGCCTACTTCACGCTGTAATTGCGGCATCTCGGCCTACGACGATGAACTGTAAAGAGTTTCGACTTTGGCCACGAATTCTGCGGCGAAGTCGCTCATTCGCGTCGCGAGTCCGCGAATGCCGTGAAGAAAATGGTTGTAGGCGATGAGCGCGGGAATCGCGGCGAAAAGTCCCGCCGCGGTCGTGATCAGAGCTTCCGAAATTCCGGGCGCGACGGCGCGCAAACTCGCTGCGCCCACGTCGCCCAAGCCTGCGAAAGCGTCCATCACGCCCCATACTGTGCCGAAAAGTCCGATAAACGGCGAAACCGATGCGATCGTCGCAAGCGTGGACATGCCGCGCTCCAGCCGCCGCACTTCTTCTCCGGCGGCAACCTGCATTTCCACGCCTACCGCGCCCGCATTTCGCAACTTTGTGGTTGTGCCTGCAACCGGCCGGTTCGCGCCGCCGATTTGCGATTCGAGCTCGCGGTAGCCTGCCGTGTAAACGGAAATCATCGGCGTACTGCCTGAGCCCGCGCGCAGCGTATTCGGGTCGGAAAGGCCGCGCCCTGATCGGAACATGACGATGAACTTATTTGTCTTTCGATCGATGCCGCCGAGCTGGGAAAACTTCTGAAGTATAAGCGCCCAGGAAAAGATAGATAGGAACAGCAAAATTCCGAGGATCACGCGCGCCACGCCAGTTGTTTGTTCTAGCAGCGTGAGCGGATTTGCAAAAAGCAAAAGCGCCAGGCCGGAAATTTTTTCCCCCTTACAAGCGTGGTTTCGCCGGGCAAACCTACCGTAGCACACGCTTTATAGAGTTTCAAACGAGCCGCACTGATTCTATAAAGGTTGATGAGCCAACATCATAAAAGGTGGCGTGCTATCTCGCCTTTGTGTCGATGGGATTAATACTGGAACTCGCGAGAACTCAGCCGGAGTTTGCGTTGGCACTTGTACTGATTGGCTCCAGTTGTCATCTCGAGCGGAGTCGTGCATGTTTGTGGTTCGTCCGCGCCAGCGGACGTGCGTGACTCAGTCGAGGCTCGCTCCTCGCTTGCCTCGCTGACAGGCGGATGGCGAGGACCTCTTTTTGCTCTGCTGCTCCTTTTCCTGTGCCGATCGCAGCGAGGCACCCGTCGGGTGGAATCAGCGCGAATCTGGTGTTTGCATACCGTTTCCGCCCGATTTCTAGAATGTATCGCATCCTGCTATCCTTTCCTTGCGATGGAATTCACGCCCCAGCAAA
>JASHRM010000320.1 GCA_030037315.1 Candidatus Acidiferrales bacterium | reverse complement strand
ACGATCTGCCACCCTCTGTTTCGTCTACCAAGAGAATTCGAATTGGTGGAAACGTAGTCGCGGCAAAACTCACGCATCAAGTCCAGCCGGAGTATCCGCAGGAAGCCAAAGCGCAGCACATTCAAGGCACGGTGATTTTGCACGCAATTATCGCAAAAGATGGATCGGTGCGATATTTGAGCCTGAAAGAAGGGCAGTGCTGGCTGGCTCGGTCCGCGATAGACGCTGTTAAGCGCTGGCGTTATAGCCCGACGCTCCTTCAAGGAGAACCCGTAGAAGTGGATACAACAATTCAGGTCGTTTACACATTGAACTGACCATTGTTCGTCCGTGTTCGTAAGCGCACATCGGCTTATCGGCAACTGACCGCGGCGCTTTGCGGTTGATGTTCGATTGCAAAGACCCTCGATTTTCTGTACGTTATAATGCCTTTTTTATCCGCAGAACTCTTAGACAGACAGGGCTAAGGCCCTGATTTCAGGGGGGAATCGATGAGTGCCAAGAATTTGGAAGAAGTCCTAAAAGCAGCAGGAAATACGGTGAATCTGCTGCGGAATTCTCAGATTGGGGCCTACGTATACCCGGTTGTGCCTTCGGAATATTCGAATTGGCGCGACGAGCAAAAGGCGTGGCGCGAGACGGCGGTCTTATTCGACCAGTCGCACCACATGGCGAATTTGTATTTGGAAGGGCCGGACGCGCTGAAGCTGCTGACGTACGTGGGCACGAACAGCTTCGCGAATTTTCCGGTGAACCGCGCCAAGCAGCTTGCGCCGTGCAGCTACGACGGCTACATCATCGGCGACGGAATTTTGTTCCATCTCGCACAGAATAGTTTGGTTTACGTGGGCCGCGCCCCTGTGGCGAATTGGCTGGAATTCCACGCGAAATCGGGACAGTTCAACGTGACATACAAGCGCGATGATCGCTCGCCCTCGAATCCGAACGGCAGGGCCGTGACTCGCACTTGCTACCGCTATCAAATTCAGGGCCCGAATGCGAAACAGATTATTGAGAAGCTGAATGGCGGACCGTTTCCAGAGATCAAGTTCTTCAACATGGGCGAGATCAGGATCAAGGGCCGAACGGTGCGCGCGCTACGGCACGGCATGGCGGGCGCGCCGGGTCTCGAGATTTGGGGGCCATATGAAGAGCGGGATGAAATTCGCGCCGCGGTCGTGGAAGCGGGCCGGGAATTCGGATTGAAAGAAGTAGGCTCGCGCGCGTACGCCTCAAACACGTGCGAATCGGGCTGGATTCCGTCGCCGCTTCCGGCGGTTTACACGGGCGAGAAGATGAGGTCGTATCGCGAGTGGCTGCCCGCGAACGGCTACGAAGCGACGGGGTCGCTGGCCGGCAGCTTCGTTTCGAACAAGATCGAGGATTACTACAACACGCCCTACGAACTCGGATACGGAATCATGGTGAAGTTCGACCACGATTTCATCGGCCGCGAGGCGCTGGAAAAGATGGATCAAAAGACGCAGCGGAAAAAGGTGACGTTCGCCTGGAACTCAGACGACGTGGTCAAGGTCTACAAGTCGCTTTTCGAGCAGGGCGATCCGTATAAGTTCATCGACCTGCCGATTTCGAACTACGCGTCGGCTTCCTACGACAAACTGGTTGGCAAAGGCGGGAAGACGGTCGGGCTCTCGATGTTCGCCGGATACAGTTACAACGAGCGGTCGGTGCTGTCGCTCGGAGTGGTGGATCATGACGTCGAGATCGGCACGGAACTGACGCTGGTTTGGGGTGAAGAGAACGGCGGCACGAAGAAGCCGACCGTCGAGCGCCACAAGCAGACGGAGATTCGCGCGGTCGTCAGTCCGGTGCCGTATTCCAAAGTTGCGCGCGAGACGTACGCCGAAGGTTGGCGCACGGCGAGCCACAAGTAACGTTTTGCGAGTCAGCGGTGTGCGGAAATGAGAAGAGGCGGGTGCAGGACGCCTGCCTCTTTTGTTTTTGGGGGCGGGAGATCGACCAAGCAAATCGCGAGTGCCCGCAAAACCGAAAGCAAATCCCTCGACTGCATCTCGCGCCCGCAGAAACCGTTCACCACGACATCGCGCGAGACTCCGCCCGGGTGACAACTTCCTAAGACGCGGCGGTGGCGGAACGCTGCGAATTGATCCAGTCCACCGTTTTGTTGAATCCGCCGAAGACGAAGAAGTGCACGCCTTTGACGCCGAGCGGAAGCGCGTCGCCATTCTTGGAACCGATTTCGCCAGCGACGCCGCGGATCAGTGGCTCAGGACCTTTGTCGATGAGCAGCTTGGCGAATTGCGGCTTTTCGGTGAGCACTTTCATGGAAGCGCCCACGCCGCAGACCATTGCATAACGCGTCAGCGAGATCAGGCTCGCGGGACCTGCGAATCCGAGGCGAATCGGATTGTCGATTCCCATGCCGCGGACTTTGCGGACCCATTCGACGATTGGTTCGGATGCGAACGCAAACTGAGTGACGATGGTCAGGTTGATATTGTTTTCGCGCGCGAATTTCGTTTTCGCGGCGATCGCTTCCCAGAGCAGCGGATCGGAAATTTTCGGATTGCCTTCGGGAAATCCGCCGACGGACATGCGCGTGATTCCGGCCTTCTGCAAAATGCCGCTCTGCATCACGCCCAGGCTTGAATCGAACGGCCCGGCGGGTTCGTCGCGATCGCCGGCGATGATCAGCACGCGGTCGACGCCCGCCTCGCGCAAACGGCCGGCGAAGTCTTCGAGCTGGCCGGCGCTTTCGACGTGGCGCGCGCCGATGTGCGGCGTGGGATAAAGCCCCGCGGCACGAATCTTTCTGGCCGGCTCGACGGTATCCATCGGATTTTTGCCCGGGATCCACGTCATGAAAACTTCCGTGCCGGGCTCGAGGCGAGTGGGGGCGGCGTCGATGATTTTCGATTCCCCGGGATTCACTTCGATGGAAAAGCCGCGCAACATCTCGGCGACGGTCGGCGCGTTGCTGGTTGAGTTTGTCATGGCGCAATATGATATGACACGCGTCCAAGTGAATCCAGCGGTTGGCAATGAAGAGCCAAAAACCCCTGAAAAACTGCCAGTTTGGCGCTGGAACTCCCTCAGAGCAATGTAACTCGCGGGAATCGCCCGGCGCAGTAAAATAGAACCCGCAGCCGTTACGGCAAGCCAAGACGACCTTCAGGAGACCCCGAAATGCCAGTGCAAGATAAGTTGCAGTATCGCGCCGACAACGTAGGCAGCTTCCTTCGTCCCGCGGAACTTCTCGCGGCTCGCGCAGCGGGCGATCCCGCGCGGTTAGGTGAACTTGAGGACAAGCACGTTTTGCATGTTCTGGCGAAGCAAAAGGAATTGGGATTCGAGATTTTCACGGACGGCGAAGCACGCCGTCGCAATTTCATGAGTCCGCTGACCGAGGCCGTGGAAGGATTTGATTTCGAGGATGAAGTGCCGCGGAATTGGAACGCCGCAGGCCAGGCGACGGTTAAAGCCGCAGGTTCTATTCATGTCACGGGCATCGTGAAATCGAAGCTGAAGCAAGTGCGTCCGCTGACCGCCGATGAGTTGCCGTTTTTGAGAAAGCACAGCCCCGGCGACATTAAAGTGGTGCTGCCGAGCGCCACGCAGTTTCCCGCGATTGCATTCAAGAGCGGCGTTACGGACAAGGTATACAAAAATCATTCCGCGCTCTTGCGCGACATCGTCGACATCATGAAGAAAGATATCGCCACGCTGCCCGCACAAGGCGTGAAGTACATTCAGATCGACGCGCCGCGCTACAGTTATTATTTGGATCCGAAGTGGCGCGAATGGATTCGCAAGGAAATCGGCATGGAACCTGAGGCGGCGCTCGACGAGGCGATCGCTGCGGACAACGAATGTTTTCGCGCGGCGCGCAAGCCGGGCGTAATCCTGGCGATCCATTTGTGCCGCGGAAACAACCGCAGCCACTGGTATGCGTCGGGCGGTTACGACGCGATCGCGGAAAAACTATTCAACACCCTCGAAGTCGACCGCTTCTCGCTCGAATACGATGACGAGCGCTCCGGAAGCTTTGAGCCATTGCGGTTCGTGCCGAAGGGCAAAGTGGTGATTCTGGGCATCGTGACGACGAAAAAGCCGGAACTCGAGAATCCCGATGACTTGGTGCGTCGAATCAGCGAGGCGGCGAAATACATGCCGCTTGAAGACATCACGCTGAGCCCGCAGTGCGGATTCGCATCCACGGCAGAAGGAAATTTGCTGACCGAAGACGAGCAGTGGGCGAAGCTGAAGCTGGTGATCGAGACGGCGCGACGCGTTTGGGGCTGATTCGGCTCTCGCAGGCTTCGGGAAGAGAAAAAGCAGATCCCCCGGCTGCGTCTCGCGCCGGCAGACAAAGCGCGGGACTGCAAGACCGCGCGAGACTCCGCTCGGGATGACAAACTCCTGCTTGATCGTGCCGGGCAGTTTGCGAAGAGAGATCCCTCGCACATGCTTCCGCGCGGCTCCGGATGACTAATCGCGGGCGTTTCGCGTTGATCCAGAAAAAATGATACCTTCGCGGGTTGGTCTTGCTAGGGCATTGCCTGGAATGCAAGAATCCTCGGGCCCTCCTTGGCGGGCCAACCCAAACAGTGATCCTGAACCTCAATTACACTCGGCGCGATTCGGCTGCATCGACCAGCAGCGAAGTCGTCAGCACGTTTCTTAGCCTGCTCGAAGAAAAACAGATCACTCCATCGCAGTTCGCGCACCTGCACATCTATCTCGATTGGCTCCAATACAAAGAGAATTTCCGCGAGCCCGTTTCGGTGGTGGAAAGCGAAGAAGGCGAAGAAAGCCAAGAAAGCGCATCACCGCGAATGGATGTCCGCATCGATACGCGGCAAATTGCTCCGGGCACGCTCCGCGGCACCGTTGAGCAAGCGATTTATCCCGAAAAGCGCGAGCAATGCAAACGCGGAGATCGAGTGTACCTGGAGGAATTCGGCTCGTTCCGCGCAAGCATCGCGTGGGACTTTAACCGTCTTTACTGGCAGCGCCTGAAGGATTGGGAAAGCGTCACTGGGCGGAGTTACGAGAAAGAACTTCCCGGCGGCTCATCCGACGGCCATCAGCCGCAGGCCATCGCGGATTCCGTGGAGCGCTTTTGGAAGCTGCTCAACGAGCTGGATAAGCAGGGCCGCCTGCCGCAGGAGGCGTTTATTTTGGAAATTGGAGTAGGCCTCGCCACGCGAGCCGCTCTTTGGCTCGATCAGTTCTGCGCGCTCGACCAGCAGCACGGAACGAATTACTACCCGCGAATCCGGTTTTTGCTGGCGGATTACTCGCTGGCGAGCCTCGAACGCAGCCGCCCCGCCGTGCAGAAACATCTTGAGCTGTGCAGTTTTATCGCGCTCGACGCGCTGGACCCGACCCGGACGCTGTCATTTCTCCGCCACAAAATTCTCTACGTTCATTCGAGCAATATGTACGACAACTTGTCGGATGAAGAAGTGGTGTGGCGCGACAACCGGATCTATTGGGTCGAGGCGCGCGCCTACCTTTCGGCGCACAATACAGAGCGCATCGCTCACGAGTGCGATATTTCCGCCGCCGACGTTCCCCGGATGATCCACCGCCTGCTGGAAGTAGGCGCGGAAGCGCTGCCCGACCGGCGAAAAGGCATGGCCTTCTGGATGCAGATTTGGAAGGCGATGCGGCTGGAGGAAAAGCTGGTCGACGCGATCGATCTGCCGGAAGCCACGTTTCCTGCCGGGCTCAGTTCAGCGCAGATGGAGGATATCCTGAAGGATGCGCCTTCCGATTTGCGGTTCCATTTGAGCTCGGGAGCGCTCGAAAGTTTCCGCAATACCTTGCCGCTGCTGCATCCGCGGGGATATTTGCAGGTGCAGGATATCTTCGTGACGAATTTGCACGAGTACTCGATGGGATTTTACGGTCCCGGAAAATTGGGCGGCTCGATCGTAAATTGGGTGAACGGCGCCCTGGTGCGCGAAGTGGCCGAGCGCGGCGGCTACGACGTGCACTTTGTGCCATTTCCATACCGGGCCGGATCCAAGACTTCCACGCTCTATACGACGAGACGGGAGTAAAGAGTTATGACTTTGCCGATCCTTCCGACCACGATGGTCGGCAGCTACTCGATGCCAAGCTGGCTCGAGCGGCTGAAAACCGAATATTTCGCGCGGCGCATCAGCCGCCACGATCTGGACGAAATTCACGATAGCGCCGTCCGCTCGGCGATCAAGGACCAGGAGATGGCGGGACTGGATATCGTGACGGACGGCGAACTGCGCCGCGACAACATGATCGACTATTTCCTCGAACGCTTGCCGGGAATCCAGATCGACCGGTCATCGAAAAAGTTTTATTACGATTTTTACGATAGCGAAGTAATCGGCAAAATCCCGATGGCTTCGCTGGGACTCGTAGATGATTTCAAGTTCCTGCTCGCGAACACCGAGCGCGAAGCGAAAATCTGCATCACCGGCCCGCATTCGCTCTGCAAGCGCGTGAGAAACAAGCATTACCAGTCGGAAGAAGCTCTCGCCACAGACATCGCTCGCGTGATGAACATGGAGCTCAAGGAGCTAGTGAAAGCTGGCGCGAAACATATCCAGATCGATGAGCCGTATTATTCCGGTTTTCCCGAGGACATTTCGTGGGGTGTGAAGGTCCTGAACATTCTCGTCGACGGAGTGAAAGCCGAAATCGGTGTCCACATTTGCTACGGCAATCGTTATGGAAAACCGTCGTGGGAGGGAAGCTACCGCTATCTTTTCCCCGCGATCCTCGACGCAAAAGTGCGGCAGCTAAGTCTGGAATTTGCGAGGCGCGGAGGCGAGGACCTGGATTTATTCCGCGAATTTCCTTCGTCCTTCGAATTAGGCGCCGGGGTGATCGATGTGAAGGATCAATCGATCGAAACGCCGGACATCGTCGCCGAACGCATTCGCAAAGTGCTGCAATTTGTTCCCGCCGAAAAACTTGTCATCCTGCCGGATTGCGGTTTGCATCATTTGCCGCGAGACGTCGCATTCGGAAAACTGCGCAGCATGGTTCAGGGCGCCCGCACCGTGCGTAAGGAATTGGAGCATTAACCAACTTGATACGTAGTAGGTTCCATTTTGGGTCCAAGGGCTGCGCGGAAACCGTAGACCCGGAATCCGCATTTAAATTGCTAGACAGTTAGGACCTTCCTGTTAGATAGTATCGCCCAGGTTTGTGCGTTTACGTCGGAAGCGTAAGCGCAATCCGACAATCGAGTTTATCTTCAAGAGGGGTGGCTATGAAGATACGTTCGGCCCAGCGTTTCTTTCTCGTATTTGTGTGCTTCTTCGCTTTCTCCAGCGCCGCATTTGCTCAAGGCGGCACAGCCAACGCCACGCTCAACGGTACGGTCACCGACCCGAGCGGCGCAGCGGTAGCCAACGCAGCGATCAGCGTCCGTAATACAGATTCAAACATTTCCTACACGGCGACCTCGAACGATCGAGGATTTTACGCCATCGCGAACCTGCCGCCGGGGACCTACGAGTTGAAGACCTCGTACAGCGGGTTCGCGAACTACACGCAAACCGGAATTGTGGTCACCGTCGGCGCCGTCGAGACGGTGAATGTCGCGCTCCAGGTCGCGTCGCAAGGCGAAAAAGTCGTTGTGACTTCCGAAGCGCCGGTAATTGAGCCGACGAAGACCGAGATCAGCCAGGTGGTCGCAACGCAACAGATCGAAGCGCTACCCACGAGCACCCGTCTGTTCACCGATTTCGCGCTGTTGACTCCCGGCGTGGCCGTCAGCCGCACGAGCTTGGGCACCACGTTTACGGAGTATGAGACGACACAGATTTCCTTCGGTGGCATGCGCGGATTCAGCAATGAAATCACCGTCGACGGCGCCGATTTTGTGAACACGGCCAGCGGCGTGCAGCGCGCCACCCCCCCGCAAGATTCCGTGGAGGAATTTCGCGTGGTGAACAATAGCTTCGGAGCAGAATACGGCCGGGCGATCGGCGGCATCGTCAACATCGTGACGAAGAGCGGCACCAACGATTTGCACGGGTCCGTCTACGAGTACTTCCAAAACAATGCGCTCGATTCGCGCAACCTGCTGCAAAAGCCGGAACCGGATTTGCAGTCGAGCTTCCTGCCAGACACCCTGCAACAAAACCAGTTTGGCGCAAGAATCGGCGGGCCGATCCAGAAAGATAAAACGTTTTTCTTCGCAAACTATGAGGGGAGGCGGTCCGCGCAATCGCCGTTGTTTCCGCCCGACCTCGTTAACAACATTCTATTGATCGACCAGTCGAAGGCCATGATGGGCATCGCGCCGGAAGGTTGCTTCGCAGGCCTTTCAACCTGCCTGCCAGGGGCCGTGGGCGATCCCTCGAGCATCACGCAGGGTCAGGCGATCGGGTTCCTGCGCAGTTTCGAAAAGACCGCGAACAACGATTACGGATTCGCGAGACTCGATCATCAATTCAACGCCGCCAACCGCCTCGCGGTTTTCTATAACGTCGAAGACGCGCGAGACTCAGGCGAACTCGTCGGCCAGACGCTCGACGGCGGCGGCATCGGAGTTCCCAGCGGTGGCCGCGATCTTTTCATTCGCGACCAGTCTCTCGTGGCTACTCTCGATACCACTCTGACCCCCAACGTGATCAACACCGCTCTCGTTCAATATGCCCGGCGCCACTACAACTTCCCGGGCATGACGGGCCAACCTGACTTCAGTATCGTGAACGACCTCGAAGTCGGCCATAACTTCGGGACGAACGACAGATTGTACGAGTCGCGCATGGAATACGGCGATTCTGTCTCGTGGGTTAAGGGCAATCACATTATCAAATTCGGTTTCGATGGCAGCTATGTTTGGAGCCTTGAGAATTTTCCCGGCTTCATGCCCACCAGAATGCTGATTCCGAGCGTCGATTGCATGGCGGATTTCGCCAGCTTCTACGCGGCGACTTATACGCCGGCTGTGGTGATCCCCGGGCAAGTGAGCACAGCAGCGGGATCCTGCTCGGCCTCCGCGGATGATGGCGTCGTATTCACTTACGCCGGGGTCGAGATGCCGGCAAGCCCAAGTTTTACGACCGGTCCGCCCCTGGTAGGCCCTGGCGGCGCGAACGGCGCTCTCAATACGTCTACTTGGGCAAATGCATATCCGCCGGCCTTGTTCAATAGTTTCAGCAAGGAAATCGATCACGGTTATTGGGGGCCGTTTGCTCAAGATCAGTGGCGACTTACTCCGAAGCTGACGCTCAACTTCGGACTGCGCTGGGACTATGAATCGGGTCTCGCCGAGTTTGTGCAACCGTACTATGGCGCCTGGCAGCCGCGCCTGGGTCTTGCCTTTTCGCCAGACAGCAAGACGGTTGTGCGCGCCGGATTCGGGATGTTCTTTGACCGCCAAAACCTAACTTTCTTCTTCGTGCCAAACACGCAGAAGGTGGTTCCAGGCCTTGGCTGCAACCCGCAAATACCGCCATGCGAGTCCGGGGGAGCGATTCCCATAACGGGTGAAGACATCACAG
>JASHRM010000319.1 GCA_030037315.1 Candidatus Acidiferrales bacterium | reverse complement strand
TACCCGGTTCTACCAGCGATTTATTTGGTCATGGCAATATTTCTCGAAATCCAACTCTTGCGGTATAAACCTCAGTACACTTGGCCGGGCGTGATCATCGTGCTGCTCGGTGTGCCCGTCTACGCGGTGTGGCGCAGGGCGGGAAAACAGCGCGCGGAAGCCTGAGTCCGGCTCGCATTCGTTACAGCCACTAGGGGGCATTCGCGGATGAGCTTGCTGAAAAAGAAGCCTATGGAGTGGCTGTTGAGCGAGGCGGGCGAATCGGGCGCCCATACGCTGAGGCGCACGCTCGGCCCGGTATCGCTGACGGCTCTGGGCGTTGGCGCAATTATCGGCGCTGGAATCTTCGTGCTCTCGGGATTGGGAGCGCATTACGCCGGGCCCGGATTGATGCTCTCGTTCGTTGTCTCCGGCCTTGGCTGTGCTTTTGCGGGCCTTTGCTATGCGGAGTTCGCGGCGCTGATTCCGCTGGCCGGCAGCGCCTACACGTATTCGTATGCCGCGTTGGGCGAGATTTTCGCGTGGATCATCGGCTGGGACTTGACGTTGGAATACGCGATGGGCGCGAGTACCGTCTCATCGGGCTGGTCAAACCACTTCATCGAATTTCTGAACATTTTTCATCTCAAAATGCCCTTGTGGCTGGCGTACGACCACTGGACCGCGCTCGAAAAGGCGCAGGAAATGGTGGCTCGGCAGATGGCGCACGCGTCTGATCCGACTTTGGCTGAGGGCACGCAGGCTTTTCTTTCGAGAGTTATGTCGATTATCGGCGAGCAGTCGCCCACGCTGCTGCAACGGGCGCACGATTTGGTCGCGGCACCGAGAATTTTCGGATTTGAGATTGGATTTAATTTGCCCGCATTCCTAATCGCGCTGGTAATCACGGCGGTCTTGGTGATCGGAATCCGGGAAAGCGCGGCGTTTAACTCGGTGATCGTAATCGTGAAGGTGACAGTGGTCGTGTTCATTATCGTGTTGGGTTGGCATTACGTGAACCGCGCCAACTGGGGGCACGATTGGGCAACTTTTGCGCCAATGGGTTTTTCAGGGATCGGAGCGGGAGCGGCATACATCTTTTTTGCTTACATTGGTTTCGATGCTGTCTCGACTACGGCGCAGGAATCGAAAAGACCGCAGCGCGACCTTCCGATCGGCATTATCGCGTCGCTGGTGATTTGCACGGTTCTCTACATTCTGGTCGCGGCTGTTCTCACCGGGATGGTGCCGTGGACGGCGGTGAACATCCAAGCACCGCTCGCGGTCGCTTTTCTCGACCGCGGCCTTCGGACGGCGTCCTATGTAATCACGATCGGCGCGCTCGCGGGCCTGACGAGCGTGATGCTGGTGATGTTGCTGGGGCAGACGCGAGTGCTTTACGCGATGGCCAGCGACGGCCTGCTGCCGCGAAAATTCTTCGCGGCGGTACATCCGAAATTTCGCACGCCCTACAAGAACACAATTCTGGTTGGTTTGCTCGCAGCGATTGTGGGGAGCATCACGCCGATCCAAATCATCGGAGACATGGTGAATATCGGCACGCTCTTCGCTTTCGTCCTGGTCTGCATCTCCGTCATGGTATTGCGCAAGACGAATCCCACGCAGCCTCGGCCCTTCCGGACTCCCTGGGTGCCGGTCATCCCAATCCTGGGAATTATCGTGAATGGTTACATGGTTTATAAGCTGGGCATCTGGAACTGGGTGAGGCTCTTCGGATGGCTGATTATCGGGTTGATCGTTTATTTTTCATATAGCCGCCATCACAGCAGCGTCCAACGAGGCGAGCGTCCCCATAGCGTGGATTCGATCTAAGCGGCGCGATTCTGTCTCGCTAATCCCAATAACTCGTTCAAGCCGCATCGCGGTCCATGCTAGATTGCGGTGTACGCCTCGATATGAACCGAATCTCTGCCAGGCGTTTCATCCTTTTTCTGCGCCGCACGTCACCGCTCGACCGCGTGGCGTTCGCCATCATCGTCTTCTATGCAGGCGTGAGAGTGGCGATTGCGGCGGGCGCTTGGATGCCGTTTGCGTCGCTGTTCGCGTTTCTTTGCTTCGCAGCGATTGTTTATTTCATTGTCCGGCTGATTCCCTGGGTCCGAAATCGCCTGCTATGGAGCCTGCGAAATCGCCTGATCGTCGCCTATGTGTTCATGGCGGTGGTTCCAATTGTGCTGCTGTTGATCATGGTCGGGCTGGGCATGGTTCTGCTGGAGTTGCAGATCGGCGCGCATCTTTTCAACGACAATTTGCAGGAGCGTATCGGCATCCTTGCGACGGACACAGATAGCATCGCCGCTGCTCTCAGCCGCGAACCCGATCTCGAAATCGATAAGCCGGTCTCGCCGAACGCGACGGCGGTCGAAGACCCTGCGCTTTCGCGTCCCGGAGTTGCGAGCATCATCGCCGCCGCGCAAACGGAATGGCCCGATTTACGCGCGTACTTGAATCATGGCGAACAGCTTGTTCGCGCGGAAAATGGCGGAACGTTTGCGGGCCTGGCCGAATTTCGCGGACAACTCTGGTTTGCGGCGGCGGAAAGCCTGGCTGTGCCGCGCGGACCGGTAACGCTGCTGGTCGTTGCGCCGGTCACTTCTCAGCTGTTGGACAGCTTTCCTTCGAAGCTTGGCCCGATACAAATTAGCCTACTGGACCCTGCGTCGGTCGATACGTCGCGAGCGCTCCGGCTGGACAGCCATTACTACGTGATCGCAGAACAAATCGCGAGCAAAAATCGCAAGCTTGAGCCAAAGGTCAATTGGCTCGACATTCGCATTTGGGGCGGTGCCACACTCGAAGCGCAAAAAGCCGATACGGGCGGCGATGTAACGCCACGGCCTGTTTTGGTCACTTTCTCACTGCGCGCATCTGCGGTGAATCGAGACCTACTGTCGTCAGTTGGCGAATACGGGCCGTTTCTGGTGGATCTGTTGATCGCCGCGGCTTCGGTATTTCTGCTACTCGAGCTTGGCGCGCTCGCGGTCGGAGTGGTTCTGACTCGCACCATTACCTCTTCGATCGCCGATCTCTACGAAGGAACTTTGTACGTCCGGCGCGGAGACTTCGGCCATCGCATTCGGGTAACGAAGCGCGATCAGCTAGGTGCTTTGAACGAATCCTTCAACGAGATGACCAGTTCCATTTCAGAGCTGATCGAAGGCCAGCGGGAACGCCAGCGGCTCGAAAACGAGGTTTCGATTGCGCGCGACGTGCAACAACAACTTTTTCCGCAGTCGTTCCCATCGGTTCCCGGACTTGAACTGGCAGCAATCTGCAAGCCGGCTCGCGTGGTGAGCGGCGATTACTACGATTTCGTCCAGATTTCGCCGACGCGCGTTGGGATCATCATCGCGGATATCAGCGGAAAGGGAATTTATGCGTCGTTGCTCATGGCCAGCTTGCAAGCGGCGCTTCGCAGCACTGCAATTTTCGAGGCGAAATGCGGCACGGCTGAGGTGGTGACGCAACTGAATCGCCATCTCTTCAAAAATACGTCGGATGACCAATATGCAACGCTCTTCTATGCCATTTACGACGCAGACGCGAAAACACTCACATATACGAATGCGGGCCAACTGGCGCCCGTCTTCATCAGCGATGGACGTACGCTGTCGCTCGAAGATGGCGGCACAGTGGTCGGCCTTTTTGAAGACGCCACGTACACGGAACGCACTCTTTCGGTCGCGACCAAAAGCCTGCTGGTGGCGTTTAGCGACGGGCTCACTGAGCCGGAAAGCGTCTATGGTGAAGAGTTCGGCACCGAGCGGCTGAAAAACGAAATTCTGCGCCAGCGCGATGTGCCGGCGCAGCGGCTCGCGGAAAACTTGATTGCCGCTTCGGAACAATGGTCCGGAACGCCGGAGCAAGCGGACGACATGACGGTCGTAATCGCTCGCATGAATTGATTCTGTTCGCCCTTGCACGCATTTCTGACTCACATGAGAAAATGACTTTACGCTTATGAAGATCCTGACTGCTTCTGAAATGCGCGAAGTCGACCGGCTTACCACCGAGCGCTATCGCGTCCCCAGCCTCACGCTGATGGAAAACGCCGGGAGAAGCGTGGCCAAATTCATCGGACGGCGATTCCCGAATTTCGCAGGGCGTCGTGTCATCGTCGTCTGCGGCAAGGGCAATAACGGCGGCGACGGTTTCGTGGTCGCGCGGCACCTGCAAAAAATGGGTGCAAAGCCCGAGGTTTATTTCGCCGGCAATCCGCGCGAAGCAAAGGGTCCGGCAGCGACCAACCTCAGCCGCTGGAAGAAGATTGGCAAGCTCCAACCGCATGTGGCGTTGACGCAGAAATTCTTCGAAGCGCTTCCTGCCGGTACGATTATTGTTGATGCGCTGCTGGGCACCGGGGTGCGCGGTTCGGTCGGCGGCCGCTTGCGCGAAATTATCGACGCCATAAACGAGCGCCAGCCCGGAACGCGCCTGATCGCCGTGGATATTCCCTCAGGACTGCACGCAGACACCGGGGAAGTAGAAGGCGCCGCTATCGTCGCCGACGAAACGGTTACGTTTACTGCGCCGAAGACCGGCATGGTTACCGGTGAAGGCGCCCATCGCGCTGGCATCGTGCGCGCCGCGCAGATCGGTTCGCCAGCCGAACTCGTTTCTGAAATCGGCAAGGGGAATCTTTATTGGAGTGATGCGTCCGAATGGGCTTCTTATTCCGCTCCTAGGCGCGCCCAGGGAAACAAGGGCGATTACGGCCACGCGCTCATCGTTGCAGGGTCGGTCGGCAAGACTGGCGCCGCAGTGATGGCGTCATGGGCCGCGTTGCGCGCGGGGGCGGGACTTGTCACCGTTGCGACACCCGAGCCGGCTCTGCCGGTGATCGCCGCTCACACGCCCGAGGTGATGACCGAACCGCTGGCCGCAACGCACGCTGGGACCATCTCCGAAAAATCACTCGAGGGAGGCCTTTTCGCGAAGCTGCTGGCCGGAAAACGCGCTCTTGCCATCGGTCCAGGGCTTTCTACTCAGACCGAAACACAGAACTTCGTCCGCCGAATTGTGGCCGACCGCAGCGTGCCGATCGTCCTCGACGCCGACGGACTCAATGCCTTTGCCGGCCGCGCCATCGAACTGAAAAATTCAGCTGGCTTGCTTTGCGTTACGCCCCATCCCGGCGAAATGGCGCGTCTTCTTGGTTCCACCATCGAAGAAGTCCAGGCGCGCCGAATCGAAGTCGCGCGACAAGCCGCGAGCGATTGGAAAGCGGTCGTCGTGCTAAAGGGGAACCAAACCGTGATCGCCGCGCCGGGAGCGCCTACATTCATCAACTCCACCGGGAACCCTGGGATGGCTACTGGTGGCACTGGCGACGTCCTCACAGGCATCCTCGCGGGTCTCGTCGCGCAATTCGGGCGCGGCATCAACCACACCGGTTTCGCGCAAATCGCTGCGTTCGGCGTCTATCTCCACGGGCTGGCCGGAGACATTGCTTATGAGGAGACAGGCGGAGCCCCGCTCATGGCTTCCGACCTGATTCGCCATTTACCCTCCGCCTACAAAAGGTTCTATGCCGAATGCGGCCGTGAATAACAGCGAATTCATCACAAATTCCTCGGAGGAAACCATCGAGCGCGGCCGTGAAATCGCTCGCAGCTTGAAACCGCACACGCTCGTTCTTCTCTCAGGCGATCTCGGAGCAGGGAAGACCACTTTAACGAAGGGAATTGCGAGCGGTCTTGGTGCAGCCGCCGAAGATGAAGTCACCAGTCCCACCTTCACGCTCGTGCACAAGTACGAAAAGAAATCGCGCGTTTATCACGTGGATCTTTATCGCGTGAGCAATTTTCATGACCTGGAGACGCTGGGCCTCGAAGATGTTTTTGCGGAAGACGCGATTGTGATCGTCGAGTGGCCTGAAAGATTTACACTGCGCACGGACTGGCCAATCGTGCGCATTCACCTGGAGCACATTTCGGAAGATTCGCGAAAAATATCCGTGGAACGTTAGGCTGCGGCGTTGCTGTTCACAGTCCCATGATGTGAAAGCCGGCGTCCACGTAGATCACATTGCCGGTAACGCCGCGTCCTAAGTCGCTGCCCAAGAAAACAGCTGTATCTGCAACTTCACCAGTGTCGGTGTTTCGGCGCAAAGGAGCGCGCTGCGCGGAAATTTCCAGCATTTTGCCCAGGTCTTTGACGCCGCGTGCGGAAATTGTCTTAATCGCGCCCGCGGAAATCGCATTGACGCGAATTTTGTTTGGGCCCAATTCGCTCGCGAGATATCGCACTTCCGCTTCTAGAGCGGCTTTTGCGACCCCCATCACGTTGTAATTCGTCACCACGCGCGTTGACCCGAGATAAGTCAGCGTCATAATCGCGCCGCCGTCCGTCATAAGAGGCGAGAGCGCCTTTGAAAGCGCCACGAGTGAGTACGCGCTGATGTCCATCGCGAGCTGAAAGCCTTCGCGGGAAGTGTTGAGAAACGGCTGATTCAATTCCTCGTGCTTGGCAGCGGCCAGGCTGTGCACCACGACGTCGAGCTTGTGGCCGCCGCTTTTCAGCGATTCTGCAAGCTTATTGATATCCGGCTGCTGCTGAACCTCGCAGGGGAAAAATTCGGCAGCGCCCAGTTCGCGCCCCAACTCTTCAACCGTCGGTTTGGCACGGTCGTTCTGATATGTGAGCAGCAATCTTGCGCCTTCGCGCGAAAATGCCTGCGCGATCGCGTACGCAATGCTCCATTTGTTCCAGACGCCGAGAACGATGGCGGTCTTGCCTTCGAGTAATTTCGACATGGCTCGACATTCTATCTGGAAATCGCGGATTTCGAATGTAGTTCCGGCGGCGAATTCTCAGCGGGAGTTGATCCAGCGAAGGATCTCGACTAGCGCGTCGTGCAGATAAGGCCAGAGGATCACAATCAGAGTGATGGCGGCTGCCAGGATGCGCCTCGGATCGCGGACCGCCCGCGCAATACCGCCTTCGCGATGAACGCCGCAATATCCGCCCTCAGTCGCCGGACGATTGCAACGCTGGCCTTTTGGTCCGAGGTAAAGACAGGGGCCGTATTCCTGGGACGGTGCCGAAGCCACTTCCGAGACCACCTCCGCGGGCGGAAAGAAGCGGTCGCGCTGCAGAGGATGGAGCTCGAGCCTCGCGGCGTCGGTTTTGGCAAATTCCTCGAATTCTTCTTCTGGCGGCAACTGGTACTCCCCAACGGACTTTAGTACCTCGCTTCGCAATTGCCAGTAACGCTTACGCCGCCGCCGATTGCTACCGCTTTCCGGCGTCGGTAGATTGGAAAGATACGCCGCCAAGGCGCGTTCTCATGCCAGAAACCACAATCGCAACGAATCCGGCCCAAGCGGGCGGGATCAAGCTGGAGGCATACTCCGCGGAGATTCGCCTCGCGAATCTTACCCTTGGCGTCGATAACATTCATTATGACGTTTTTCTGAGCCCGCGCTTCGTCGAATTCACGCGAAAGTATCTGCTCGATTTGGTGCGGCAGTCCGTCAACGTCAATCTGCCGTACGGAAAAGAAAACGAGCGTGGCCGCGAACGCCGCCAGAGCGGTTCGCCCGAACATTCCGCCTTCCGAAAATTGCTCACGGAAATTCTTCAGGAATCGCTTACGCGCGCGAAGTTTCAACAATCGATCGATACGGATGTTCTGCACCGGCTGGCCCTGCTGAAATTCCTGATGCAGGAAACGGGCAATCAATTTTCGAGCATTCTCGTCGAATGCAAGGACTGGATTCGTTCGCGCGGCGAGCTTTTTGAGCATAGCGAGCAGGCGCACGTGATCCGCTCCAAGATCGCCGAAGTGCAGGCGGACCGCAAAAACGTAATCCGCCAGGTCGGCGACACGATCTGCCGCATTTGGCGCGAAGTCGAGGACAGCACGCTAACGAAACAGCGCCGCGCGCTTTTTGGCGACGATTTTCACGAAACCTACCAACTGCTGCAAAACCGGTTCCTCTTCGTCGAAGGCGGCAACGACGATCAGTTCGTCCTCGAGCATTACGTGCTGCTCGCGAATTTCGTGAACGATCCGGACCGCTTTGAAGTTTTCGACAACCTCTTGCTCGAATTCATTCGCGATTACGTGATGAGCAGCGACAGCTCGGACGAACTGACCAGGGCCCGCAAGACGCACGAACGTTTGCTCGAGCAGGCGCGAACGCTTCGCTCTGAAATCGCGCGTTTGGAGGAAGAGCAGGAAGAGGCCGCCGGACGCGCCGGCGAAGGCATCCGCGCGTTTCCGTCGATCTTCAAGCGCAAGCCGGGCGGTTCGTCGGAAGCGAATGACGAGATCAGCGACTTGCGGCGCAGGTCAACGTCGCTCGAAAAGAATCTCGAAGAACTCGAGCCGCAGATCGAAGGCGCCAAGCAGCGCATGGACTTTCTCAACGAGGAATTGAAAAACCGAATCGGAGACTATCTAAATCAGCCCTCGAACGCAGCGCTGCTTTTCGGAATGCGAGGCAGCGGTGGCGGGAACAGCAGCAGCGCAATCGACGAAATTCGAGCGCACCTGCTCGAGGAGTGGGTCCATCGCCTGGAGGAGCGCGATCTTCTATTTCACGTGATCGCGGGCTACGAGCTGCGCAAGATTGCGTCGGAGTACTGCCCCCCCGTCCACCTGCAGCAGTTGAAAAAGGCCATCGTCTATCGGGAAGAGGCCAAGCGGGTCGCGCAAATCCTCGAAAAATTCCCGGCGCGCAAGGTGTCGATGAAAAAGCTCGAAGAATCCTCGCGCGCCATCCGCCGCCGCACCCCCGAAGAGACGCTGGGCATCGGCCTGCAATTTGCCGAGGACTTGATGCGCCTTCACCGGGACCGCCGGAATTACCAGCAGGTTGCCGGATGGTTCGAACGCATCAATTTAGTCCATTCGGAACACGCCAGAAAGCTTTCGCGCGCAAATCATAGCCTTTACGAGTTTTTGCATCCGGAGGAAAGCCGCCCAGCCGATGATCCCGTGATCAATCACGTGGTAATCAAGGCGGACGTGCGCGGCTCGACCGGCATCACCAAGGATTTGCTCGCGCGCGGCATGAATCCGGCCTCGCACTTCAGCATGGCGCTGCATGAACCGGTGAAGCGCATGCTCGAGCGATACGGCGCAGCGAAAGTCTTCATCGAAGGCGACGCGATCATCTTGGCCATTTACGAAACGGAAGGGACGCGCGCAACGCAACGCGCCGTGGCCCGAGCCTGCGTTCTGGCGCGAGAAATTCTGGCCGTAACCGCGGCGTACAATTCGCGCGCGAAATCGAGCGATCTTCCGCCGCTGGAAATTGGAGTCGGGGTTGCGTTTCAGGATTCGGCGCCGTCGCTTTGGGAAGATGCCGACTCGAAGATCATGATTTCTCGCGCGCTGAATCTTTCGGACCGCCTTTCGAGCTGCGCAAAAATGGCCAAGCGCCTGTTTCAGTCCAATCCGTCGCCCTTCAACGTGTTTTTGCTGCAGAGCTTGATGGACGACGCCGCGGACGATGAAAGCGAGGAATTGCAGATCCGCTACAACCTGAACGGCATCGTTCTAAACGACGAAGGCTTTCAGAAGCTTAGCTCTGAAATCGCACTCGCGCCGATGGGAGGGAACTTCCCGCTGCCTTGGGGCAAGGAACGCGTGCAGCTCTACTTCGGCGAAGTGCCGATCGGCGAATCTCTCGAGCCGATCGTGGTCCGCAAAGGATTCGTGCATCAGTTGCTGCCCGGCGGAAAAATCGGCGTCCAGGGCAACCGCGCTTACTACGAAGTTTGCACGGATGCGAAGTTGCTCGATCTCGCCCGCAAAAAAGTCAACGGCGCAACTCTGAAAGACTGAACCTTCCCTCCAATCTGATTTCCACCTGTCTGCCAATTCCTTTCGCCGGTCTTGCTATAATTCGCCTCGCCGCGAGTCTTGGGGAAAGGCGTTTTGGCCACAAATGCGCTATGGGCGATGTTGCGGGTGTGAAGAGACTGCCGCTTGCCCCGGACGGCATCAGTCGTCGGAGGGCGACCGGCTTCGTTTCGCAGGCGCTAGACATAATCGGGGGTGAAAAGGCGTCCGGTGACCTTCGTGGCCTTCAAAGCCATTGATTCTGTCCTCAGCGGCCAGAATGGTGGGTTCGACTCCCACACGCCCCCGCCAAATTGTCTGGATGCTTGAACCTTCGTTCGCTTCGAGACGTATACTTCGCAAGGTGTTTGGAGAAAAGAAAATGAAGCCTGCCTGTTTATCCCTGCTTTTGCTTGGGGCTTTGTCAGTTACCGCGCAATCGGCTGCCGCGCAGACGCAGCCCGCGAGCAAAGTGCAGCAGCAGCCCAAGCTGCCGTACACGCCGAGCCTCGATCTCAGCGCGATGGATCGCACGGAGAATCCCTGCCACGACTTTTACCGCTACGCCTGCGGCGGATGGCAGAAGAAAAATCCGATCCCGAATGACCAGGTCTCATGGTCCGTTTACGAGAAGCTCTATCAAGATAATCTCGCTTTCCTGCGCGGAATCCTCGAGCAGGTTGCCGCTTCGAGCCAGTCGCGCACCAAGCCCGAGCAGGAGGTTGGCGACTTTTATCAAGCCTGCATGGACGCGCCGGCGATCGAAAAGCGCGGCATCGGCGCGGTGAAACCGCAGCTGGATGAAATCGCGCGACTGCAATCGACGAAGGGCCTCGCGCCCGTAATCGCTGATCTTCAAACGATGTACGCCAGGTCGATTCTATTTCGTGCTGGTTCAGACCAGGATCCGGACGATGCCGAGGCGCAAATTGCGGCGCTCGATCAGGGCGGCCTCGGGTTGCCCGATCGCGATTACTACACGAAGGACGACACGAAATCCGACGAGACGCGCGTGCGCTACATCGCTCACGTCGAGAAACTTTTCGAGCTGATGGGCGAGCCCGCCGCCGCGGCCAAACAGGATGCCGCGACCGTGATGCGCATGGAAACAGCTCTGGCGAAAGCGTCACTCACGCGCGTCGAGCGGCGCAATCCATACAATCTGAAACACAAAATGACTTTGGCCGACGTGGAAAAGCTCGCCCCCAATTTCGATTGGGGAACTTATTATCACGACGCGCACTATCCGCAGTTCGCTGTGATCAACGTCGCCACGCCAGATTTTCTCAAACAAGTGAACGCGCAGATCAGCCTGAATTCGCTCGCCAATTGGAAAACGTACCTCCGCTTTCATGTGGTGAATAGCGCCTCACCCTACCTCTCGGCGCCGTTCGCCGATGAGTATTTCGAGTTCTATCTAAAGTATCTGCGCGGCGCAAAGGCACAGCAGCCGCGGTGGAAGCGCTGCGTCAGTTATGCCGATGACAGCCTGGGTGACGCGCTCGGCCAGATTTACGTGGCGCGAGTATTTTCGCCGCAATTGAGACAGGACGCGCGAAAAATGATCGTTGAAATCGAAGATGCGATGGCGCAGCGCATTCAGCAGCTCGACTGGATGAGCCCAGCAACGAAGCAGCAGGCGCTGGCGAAGCTCCACGCTATTCGCAACAAAATCGGCTATCCGGATAAATGGAAAGACTACAGCTCGGTGAAAATTACGCGTGACGATTTTGCGGGAGACGTGGCGCGCGCGACCCAGTTCGAAGTTCGCCGCAATATCGATAAGGTCGGCAAGCCCGTCGACCATTCCGAATGGGACATGACCGCGACCACGGTCGACGCTTATTACAACGATATGATGAACGACATTAATTTCCCCGCTGCCGTGCTGCAGCCTCCGCTCTACGATCCGAAAATGGACGCAGCGCCCAATTACGGCAATACCGGCGGCACGATGGGCCACGAGTTGACGCACGCGTTCGATGACGAAGGCAGCCAGTTCGATGCGCACGGGAATTTAAAGAATTGGTGGACCAAGGAAGACCGCACGAAATTCGACGCGCACACGAAATGTGTCCGCGATCAGTACGCGGAATACGTCGTCACCGACAACGTGCACATCAACAGCAGCCTGACACTCGGCGAAGACATTGCCGATCTGGGCGGCGAAATCCTGGGCTACCTGGCGTGGCAGGCGGATACGAAAGGCCAAGATCTGAAGCCGATCGATGGACTAACGCCCGAGCAACGGTTCTTTATCGGCTTCGCGCAGTGGGATTGCGCCAACGAGCGGCCGGAGGATTTGCGCGTGCGCGCGATCACAGACCCGCACTCGCCGCCGGTCTATCGCATCAACGGCGTGGTCGTCAACATGCCGGAATTCGCGCATGCGTTTTCTTGCAAGGCGGGCGATCCGATGGTCAAGCCGAAAGAAAAGGTTTGCAAGGTCTGGTAGGCGCGCCGCACGGATCGCGGCCCTCCTCGCAGCGCGAAACGATTCAGTCGCTGGCAGGTACGGGCTCTGACTCTGGGCTTAACACCTTTAACACCTGCGAAATTTCCGTGACGATGGCACTTTCTTCCTTCAATCCCAGGCGATTCATCGCGACTTTCAGTTCATCCACGTAGTTCCACAGGCCGACGATAATCCTCGCCTGTGGAAATTGCGCGCGAACCTTGCCGTGCAGCGTTCTCGCGGGCGAAATCGCGAATGGGGGCAGCGCCGAAAGGCATACGACGTCTGGGCTCAGGTCCTTGAGCACACTAAACATCTCAGGCGGCGTGCCCAAAGGCACGGCGTCAGCTCGATACCCCGCTCTGTTCAGAATCTGCGCAAGCATGATGGCGACGGTTTCATCCGCTTGATCGCTCACCGGCACGCAGGCAACACGAATGTTCGCCGAAGCGGCTTTCTCGCCGGATGGATCATTCTCATGTTGTAATCGCAGATTGTGGCCGTTGTTTTCTGCGATGGCAATCGCACTGCGCGATTCGTAAAGATCCTCGACCAGCTCGCGCGTATTTTCCGAGATGAATTTCTCGGTCGCGTCGTCAAGTTCGTTATTGTGGCGATCTTGCTCGGCCAAACCTAGCGCCGGAATCAACACTTTCTCGTACATTTTCTCGAGCGAGCAATCCTTCAGGCTCGTTTCGAGCACGTCGCGCGCCTCGCGGCTATCCATCGCGAGCAGCCGCTGATAATAATGCGCCTGGGGAGTTAGAACCGGCTCATCGCCGAGCAGCGTATTCAGAAATGCCAGGCGCGGCACGCGCTGGCCGAGCACCACGAGGCACACTGTCAGCGGAGTCGACACAACCAGTCCGATCGGACCCCAGATGGCCGTCCAAAAAACCGCGGCGAGCAGAACCGCTACGGGGGAGAGGCCGGTGCGGTCGCCATAAAGCATCGGCTCAACCATGTGCGCCACGGCGAGTTCGACGACCACGAACAGCCCAAGAGTCATCAGCGCCGCATGCCATCCTGGAAAAATTGCCACCGAGAGCAGGACCGGACCGATTCCCCCCAATGGCGGACCCACATACGGAATGAAGCGCAGGATTCCGACGATCACTCCCCAAAGCAGCGCGCCCGGCAATCCGATCAGGTGAAGCCCGATAGCGATCACTGCCCCGTAACCCGTGTTGACAATCAGCTGAAAGCGTAGGTATTGGCTCACGCGCGCGCCGGCGTCATCCAGCGCCTGTGTCGCGGTGTGCAAATGTCCGGTGCCGACCAACGAAATGAAGCGGTTCCGCAAATCCTCGCGCCGAATGATCATGAAAAGTGTGAAGACGAATACGAGGAAAAAACCGGTGAGCAAGCCGAGCGCGTTCTGCACGGAATCAAGGGGCAGGGATGCCGGCTGCACCACTTGGACGGGAATAGGTTCTTTCGTAGTAGCTCTGCGCGCGCGTTGGTTTGAGTTTGTTGCTCCATCCCCGGGACTCGACGAAAGCTCGTGGCTGAAATCGTTTAGCGTTTTTGCAGCTGCGCCAAGCATCCCTGTTTGCGTGCCCCGCAAAGCCGCGATTTTGTCGCTGATGTTTTCCTGATAGTCGGGAAGCTGTTGAATCACCGCGGAGAATTGCTTCGTGATGGTCCAGCCCACGCCCCCCACCAGGGCGACTGCCAGCAAAACCACTGCGATCGACGAGAACATTCTGCCGAGCCGCACCCGTTCGAGCAATCTAGCCGCAGGGGTAAGAATGAAAGAGAGCAAAGTCGCGACGGCGATTGGAATCAGGATGATCCGTGCGAAATAAAGAGCGGCAATAACAACCACGCCGACAACCAAGGCGAAAAGTTCGTCACGGTGCCCTGTGGGGTTTCGCCGGCTCATGGTTTCAATCCGTGTTTTGGAAAGAATCCTATGGAGTCGCCACCTGGTCCTTCACTTGCAGTTCGTTCACCACGTCCTGCACGTTCGGCACGTCGGTTGCCAGCCGTCCCGCATCGTCGCGTTTCAATTGGGAATTCACGTCTCCGACCAATGTGATCACGCCGTTCTTGACGTCATATTTCACGTCCCCATGCAGATGATTTTGAATCAAGGCCGCGTCCAGAAGGTTTTCGATTTCTTTATCGAGCGGGGAATTCGCCGTCGTCGCATCGCTGGCTACCGGCGGTATCACCTCAATTTCATTCGAGACGACCTGCGAACCTGCGAGCGTTTCGGCAATCGACTGCGCCTGCACCTTGTCGGCCTCGACTGCCACATCTCCGCTGAGAGTCACAACTCCTTTTTCGCGATCTTGGCTCACCGAAACATCCCTCAGTCCCACCTGTCGGAGGGCATTTTGAATGTGGCCGGCCACCTCTGGCGATCTAACTGAATGGTGAGAGCATGCACACAACGTCAGCGCCAAAGTGGCTGCCAGGATAGGACTTGCGAATCGATAAAAACTCGGAAACTGGCCGGCGTCGATCGCATTCACCGTGGAAGTCATGTCGGCCTCCTAGCCTGACCTGAAGGTAACCTGGATAACTCGACGCTCGGCTGGAGTAGAGGTCGCTACGAATTGTAGGCGGCCAGACTGTAGGCGGCGATACGGTCGACGATGTAGTTTTGGCGGCTTGCCGCAGTAGTACCAGCAGCAACCGATGCGATAAAAATTACAAGGCCGGAATGCCTAAGCGGAAGCTCTGACTGGAGCAAGGCGTCCGTGGGCCAAATCAATGCGGCGGTCGGCCAGTTCGCCAATCGAAGGGGCGTGCGTAACCATTAGAATCGTATGTCCTTCCGAGTGAAGCTCGCGCAGCAAGCGCAACACGATCTCTTCGTTCGATTCGTCCAAGTTTCCGGTCGGCTCATCGGCGAGCACAAGTTTCGGATGATTGATCAGGGCCCGCGCCACGGCGACTCGCTGCTGCTCGCCGCCGGAAAGTTGCCCTGGCAAATGTTCCGTGCGATTCGCAAGGCCGACGCGGCCGAGCGCCTCGCGCGCTTGCGATTCGTCCGTGGTGCTATGGAAATACTGCGCGAGCATCACGTTTTCGAGCGCCGTCAGATACGGCACAAGATGAAACTGCTGGAAAATGAATCCGATTTTTTCCGCCCGAAAGCGCGCGAGCCCGTTTTCGTCGAGGCGCGCTACGTCGGTGCCGTCAATCAGTGCGCGGCCCGACGTCGGTGTGTCGAGTCCGCCGAGAATATTGATCAGCGTGGTTTTGCCGGAACCGGAAGGCCCCATGATCGCGATCCATTCGCCTGCGGCAACGTTGAACGAAACGCCGTCGAGCGCACAGACGCTGCCGAAGTCTTTGCGCAGATTTTCGATTTGGACCAACGGTGAACTCATATCGAAGCTTTATTCGCCGCGCAGAATCACAGCGGGCTTCACTCGCCCCAGTCTTTGCAGCGGTAGCGCGCCCGCCATCGACGCAACCAGCATCATCACAATCGTCAGGGGGAAGACTTCCCACTGCGGATTGATCGACGCCGAAAATACCCGTTCACCCATCCACCGCGCCAGCGCGACTCCAGCAACGCAGCCGATCAGCGCTCCTGCTGCGCCCAGCACTCCCACCTCCGCCAAAAACAAACTCACGATCCGGCCGATCGATCCGCCCAGCGCTTTCATCAGCCCCACGTCTTTGCGCCGCTCCATTGCCAGAGCCGCCATCGTTGCGAGAACGCACAGCGCCGTAAGCACCAGGATCAGAATGACCATCGATGTGATCAGCAGTCGTGTGCGATGAAGCAAGTTTCCTTCGGCCTGCGTGACCTGGCGAATCGGCTGTACATTGTAACCGGGAAGCCCGGCCGCAAGTCTTGCAGCGTACGCGCCGATCGAGGCGGGTGTTCCGCGAACGCTCAATTGCGCGAGTTCGATTTGGCCGGTGCTTCCCGCGAGTTTTTGCGCCGCGGCCAGATTTACGAACACCTGATTGTCTTCCGCGCTGCCAGCGTCGATCACACCAGAAACGCGAAACTGAGCGCTGCGCCCCTGATAATCCAAAACGATCGATTCGCCCTTCGTCAGCTGAAATTGCGCCGCGACGTTGCGGCCGATCAAGCAATCCGATTCGTCAGTTTGCGACCTCGGCCACTGTCCGTCGATTTTCCAAGTCGGATTGAGCTTCAAAAGCTGATTGAGCCACGTGCCGGTCACTACCGCGGGAATATCTTTCGCGCGCGCGATCACGTAAAGAAATGGCGCCGCACCGACGACGTTATCCGATTGGGTGTTTTCAATCGCTGCGGTCACCGTGGCTTGGTCCATCAGCTGAGACATGCCCGCCGCCAGTCGCGAATCATCCGTGGAAGGTTCGCCACTGCGGAGCGAAATCACCAAATTCGCCCCGAGTGTACGGAATTCCTGGGTGAGCTTGCTTTGGACGTCGAATTGAAGATCGAGCAGCCCGGAAATCACGGCCGAGCCGCTGATTACGGCGATGAGCGCGACCGCAAGACGCCCGCGGCTTCCTTGCAGCAATTTCCAAAGCAGCCGGAAAAACATTATTCGCCCCGCAGGATCGGCGCGGGATGAAAATGCGCCGCTCGCCGCAAGGGAATCAGGCTGCCGATCAGCGCCACCACGCTCGCAAGGCCCAAAATGATTGGCAGCAACACAATGCGTGGAGGAGCGGGCGCACCGAACACGCTCGCGCCCAGTTCACGCGCCAGCGCAGCGCCGACAAGAAATCCGATCGCGCCACCCGTGACAGCCAGCATCAGCTGTTCAGCAAGGAAAATCGAAATCACCACGGAATTTGTGGCGCCGATTGCCTTCATCACGCCGATTTCACTGCGGCGCTCAAGCACCGTCGTTGCGGAAGTCGCCGCCACGGCTAGCGCCGCCGCAATCAACGCCGCAATCGTGACAATCCACAGCAGCGTGCTCACATGCGAAAGGATTTTGCCTTCGGAATCAGCCAC
>JASHRM010000318.1 GCA_030037315.1 Candidatus Acidiferrales bacterium | reverse complement strand
GGTCACGTGGACGCGCGAGGACGACATGCAGCACGACTACTATCGCCCCGCGTCGCTGATCAAGATGAGCGCCGGTCTTGATGCCAACGGAAATCCGGTGGCGTTTAAGGCGCGTATCGCGTGCGATTCGATCATGAATTGGTTTTTCCCCGGTTCGATCAAGAACGGGCTCGATAGCAGCAGCGTGGAAGGCGTGGCCGATATTCCATACGACATCCCAAACATTCTCGTGGATTACCACCTTGTGTCCGGTCCGATTCCACAGGGCTTCTGGCGATCGGTGGGAGCTTCGCAGAATGGATTTTTCAGCGAGAGCTTCGTAGATGAACTCGCCCACGCGGCGAAGAAAGATCCTTACGAGTATCGCAAAGCGCTGCTCGCAAAACAGCCGCGGCACCTCGGCGTGCTGAACATGGCAGCTGAGAAAGCGGATTGGGGCAAGCCGCTTCCGGCCGGCGTTTATCGCGGCATCGCTGTGCTCGAAGCGTTTTCGACCTACGTTGCGGAAGTGGCCGAAGTTTCCGTCGACAAGGACAAAAACGTCAAAGTGCATCGCATCGTCTGCGCATTTGACTGCGGACGCACTGTGAATCCGTGGATTTTGCAGCAGCAGGCCGAAGGCGGAATCGTTTTCGGGCTCACGCAAACGCTCAAGAACGAAATCACGATCGACAAGGGACGCGTGCAGCAGAGTAATTTCACCGATTACGACATGCTGCGCATGAACGAGTGCCCGAAGATCGAAGTTTACAACGTGGCAAGCACGGAAACGCCGACCGGCATGGGCGAACCGGCTGTTCCTCCGGTTGCCCCGGCAGTTTGCAACGCCGTTTTCGCGGCAACCGGCAAACGCATCCGCCGCTTGCCGATTCATCCCGAGGATTTGGCGTAACGAGCGGCATCGCGTTGATTATGTGTCATCCCGAACTATCCGCATTCTGTGCGGATGTGTGAGGGATCTGTTGTTGCTTTCCTTAAGTTTTTGTCTTCCAGGGATGGTCTCAGCGGGAGAACGGATACATCAGCCAGGCGATGCCGATGCCGATCAGCATGAATAACGCGAATGACCAAATCGCGTGCTTGATGCGCTGGGAAAGGGATTGCCCTCCAACGCACGCGAATGCGATGGAGACGAGCAGCGCAAAAAGCGCCATCTGCCAAACATGTCCGATCCGCAGCATGAGCGTCTTTAGCTAGCTTCTCCGGCCCGCAGCGATTCCGTAGGCGTCCACCACGCCCAGCAAATTCACGATTCCGGCCGCCGCAATGAATCGCGTGCCGTATTCGCCCGCCGCGCGAGAAATGTCCGCGCCAGCCGGCTCCAAAAATCGTGCGAGAAAATAAAAACTGCCGGAGCCCGCATCGGCGATGAATCCGAGTTTTCCGAAGGGATCGGCGGAGCGCAGCGTGAAAACTTCTCCGCGCAGAGCGTAACCCACCAGCGCCAGCCCGCCCGCAGCGATCAGAAAACCTGCCGCGCGAATCCAGCGCCGCTGCAGCAAGTGGCCGAGTCCCGGGACGATCCACGCTGCAAGCGCAAGGTAAATCGGATCGATGGGATTTTGCGACCGGTGAATTTGTGAAAGCTGCGTTTGAGAAGCCATCATCAGGCTAGCAAGGGCAAGACTTCCTTCTGAATCGCGCCGGTGACGCGCGCCTCTTTTTCACCAACGTAGACATTCACTTCGCTGCGAATCCCAAATCCGGGCAGATAGATGCCGGGCTCGACGGAAAAGCACGTGTGCGGAACGATTTTTCTATCGTCGCGTGTTTCCAGGCTGTCCATGTTCGCGCCGTTTCCGTGTACGTCCTGTCCGATGCTGTGGCCCGTGCGATGGACGAAGTATTTTCCGTAGCCGGCCTTGCGGATGCTTTCGCGCGCCACGCGATCCACTTGCCAGCCGCGGATTTCGCGTCCACGCGCCACGGATTCCTGGACAAGTTCGATGGCGCGATCGCGCGCTTCACGCACGATGCGGAAAATTTTCGCGTAAGCGCCGGGAACGCGTTCGCCGAGATAGCCCGTCCACGTGATGTCGTAGTAGACGCTGTTCGGGCGATTGAGCTTTGCCCAAACGTCGAGCAAGAGCAGGTCGCCCGCGCGAATCGCGTGTGAGCCACTCGGCTTCGGTTCGTAATGCGGATCGCCGTTATTCGGCTGCACAGCAGCGACGGGCGGTTCCTCTGTGAACAAACCGTTCGCACGAAACCGCTCGAGGATCCATTGCTGCAGCTGATATTCGGTGATGGGCTGGCCTTCACGAACGCACGATGCCGCTCTTTCAAACGCGGCGCTGACGACGCGGTCGATGATTTTTCCGGCCGCAAGATGCGATTCGAGCTGGTCGGGCGACCACACGGCTTCGAATTTTTGAACAAGGTCTGCGGACGTAACGACTCTTTTCTTCAGTTTGCGGACAAGCTCGACCGTGCCCGCGTCCACGAGGCCTATGTAAGGAATGTCGTTTTCCGGCGAATACTGCATGGCGATTTTCTTGCTGCCGGAAAGCAATTTGCGGAGCGATTTGTGAAGTTCCTCCCAGCCGGAATAGACGAGCTTTTTGCCGTCCAGTGAATCGAGCGCACGCTGCTCGATGCGGTGAACAAGCTTGCGCGGTTCCCCACGCGAAGGAATGAAATAGAACCAGCGCCGCGTAGCCATACCTCCGCCATTGAGGCCGAGGATATGGGCCGCGATCGGATCCCGGTGATGATGATCGTAGAAAAGCCAGCCGTCGAGTTTGTTGGCGCGAAGCTCGGATTGAATGGCTTGAATATCGGGCATTTTCATCGCGCGAATTGTCTGCAACGCATCGATCTCGCGCAGAGCAGATTCTATCAGCGGTATGGTATGCGTTCCAAGGCGGAGGATTTGACGCGCATGTGCGCGGCGATTGGAGCCCGTAAAGGGCGCACCCCTTCGACTACGCTCAGGACAGGCAAGCTGCGCCCCTACAATGTCGTCGCCGATATTCCGCATGATCCGAGTGGGTGCTTGCAAGTGGTCGAAGCAGTTCGTACAATCGCTCGCCCTTTCGCAATCCTTTAATCTATGCCAGCTGCACCATCAGGAATTTCGTCCGCAACGAAGGTTCGTCTGACGCCGAATCAGATTCGCGGCTTTTGGGCGTCCTGGGGTGGCTGGGCGCTCGACGGAATGGACTCGTTCATTTATGCGCTGGTGCTTGTGCCGGCGCTGCGCGAGCTGTTACCGAAATCCGGGATTCCGGCGACCCCAGGAAATGTGGGCTTTTACGGCGGACTGCTCTTCGCGCTGTTCTTGGTCGGTTGGGGAATGGCGCTGATCTGGGGCCCAGTTGCGGATAG
>JASHRM010000317.1 GCA_030037315.1 Candidatus Acidiferrales bacterium | reverse complement strand
GGGCGATAGTGACCTGATTCCAGCAAAACTGCGTCAGATTGGGATTCAGGTCGATTCTCTTGACGAAGTTGCTCTTGCGTTCGGAGATCTGAGCCGCTACGACGCGATTGTCGTCGGGATTCGCGCCTACGAACTGCGCCCCGACGCGATGGCGGCCAATCCCCGGCTGATCGATTACGTAAGACAGGGAGGCACGCTGCTGGTTCTTTACGAGCGCGATTTCGCCTGGGCTCAACTGCATCCCGCACCGTTTGAGGCAAAAATGGCTCAGCAGGCAGTCCGCGTCACCGATCCGAATTCGCCCGTCAGGCTGTTGGCGCCCGATAGCCCACTGCTGAATTACCCCAACAAAATCACGCTCGATGATTTCAAGGGCTGGAATCAGGAACGTGGCCTCTACTTCTGGAGTCCGCCATGGGATTCGCATTACACCGCGGTTCTTGGACTCACCGATCCGGGTGAGCCGGAAGCTACGGGCGGACTCGTGTACGCGCACGATGGCAAAGGTCTGTACATCTACACAGGTCTCTCATTCTTTCGCGAGCTGCCGGACGGCGTGCCGGGCGCGTACCGGCTCTTCGTAAATCTCTTGAGCCAGACCCTGCACGGTGCAGCGCGGAAATAACCAGACGGAATTCGTGCGATGCCAGAGCTGGACAATCCGATACAAACCTGGGATCCGGAGCGCTACGCACGGAACGCGCGCTTTGTCGCGGACCTCGGCGCCCCAGTTGTAGAGCTGCTTCATCCCCAGCCGGGCGAGCGTATTCTCGATCTAGGCTGTGGTGATGGCGTCCTGACGCAAAAGTTGGCCGCGATGGGCTGTAACGTTGTCGGCGTAGATTCAAGTGGGGCCCAGATTGAGGCGGCGCGACACCTTCACCTCGATGCACGCGTGATGTCCGGTGAACGGCTCGGCTTTCATAACGAGTTTGATGCTGTCTTCAGCAACGCCGCACTGCACTGGATGCGCGACGCCGACGCGGTGATTGCCGGCGTGTGGCGGGCGCTCAAGCCAGGCGGGCGATTTGTTGCGGAAATGGGCGGATACGGCTGTGTACAGAAGATTCGCAACGCACTCGTCGACGCGATGAATCGCCGCGGCTTCGATGGCCAGTCGGTTGTCCCCTGGTATTTTCCCGACACCGACGAATACTCCGCGCACCTTCAAACGGCCGGTTTCAAAGTCAGCTATATTGCGCTGATACCCCGTCCGACGCCTCTGCCGAGCGACATCACGGGTTGGCTGGAGACCTTTGCCGAGAATTTCACCTCAAGGATTCCTGCTCGAGACCGTCAAGCCTATATCGAAGATGTTCGCGAGACCCTCCGATCCCAATTACTCGATCCGCACGGCGTATGGGTCGCAGACTACGTGCGGCTCCGTTTCTCAGCCGTGAAACCAACCTAGCCGCGAGAATCACCGGTTCCACGCCATTTACCCGCAAAAACCTGGTGTGGTCCGTTGCGACACACGGCGACGATCCATTTCCTTTAGCGATTTGCCCGCGTGCTATGCTGCGAACGAATTGCGAAGGAGATTGGTGTGAGAAAAAATCATATCGCCCGTTATCTTGCAGGTTGTTTGGCCACCCTCGTGTTCCTGGCGTTCAGTTCGGCGGGGCAGAACAGCAAAAAGAAAAACAAATCGAATCCCGATGCAGATGACGCGCAAACCGCCCAGCCGCTCAGTTCGGACGCTGCGCAGATTGAGAACAACATCGGCGAAATGCTGGCGGCGTTTCAGTTGGGCAAAGTCGACATGATGCACAAATACTATTCGGACAACGCCAGCTTTGTAAGCAGCGACTACGCGCCACCTGTCATGGGCTGGGCCAACTATGCGCCGCTATATCAGCGACAATGGTCGGCGTTTCAAGGGATTCAGCTCACTCGCAGAAACACCGAGATTTTCACGCATGGAGATGTGGCTTGGGCAACGTACGAATGGGAATTTGATTCTTCCTATGATGACAGGCCCTATTTCGTTCGCGGGCAAACAACCCTCGTTTTCAATAAAATCGGCGGCAACTGGCTGATCGTCCACAATCACACGTCCGAGGTCATTCCCACACCCTCGGCGCCGCAAACGGCGCAACAGCAGACGCAGCCGCTACAACAATCATCCAGCGCATCCGGACCGGCTCGGCCCTAGAACCTTTGGAAGCTCTGCCACGCCCACAACCCGGCCATTGCGATCAAAAGCAGACCGGATAGGATCGCCAGTGTCGCAATTGGTTTTGTGAGCTTTTCGATTCGGCTAACCACGGCGCGCTGCTCCCTGGCCATCGACTCGCCGGAAGCATTCAGAAAGATTTGGTCTTCTTCGCGGTTCGCCAGAGCGCCTCGGTAAATCCATACGCAAACGAGAAGCGCTGTAACCACACCCCAAGCGATCAATAGAATCTGGATCGTGTCCATAATTCCTCCATACCCTCAGAGCCGTGGAGGCGAATCGCGGGGACCGGCCCGTGGGGGCCCTAACCTTGACGTCCGGGAATTATAGCACTACGGGTTGCGGAACGAGTCAACGCGGGTGTCGTTCGTCCGGAAACTGAATGCCCCAGAAATTTCTATTCGGATAAAGGATCTCGACCCCGAGGTTGAAGAATCCTTCTTGCTGGCCGCGGAGGCTGATCACCCGGAAATCGCGTACTTCCTGCGAAAGTCCGTGCTGGATTTTAATCCGTGAACCCAACTCGGGAAGGAACGGCAATCGAATGAGCGCTCCGCATCGGCTAACGGAGACAGCCTCGGCGGCCGCCGCGCTGGGTTGGTCGTTCGACTCCGAGCGCACGATAGTTACGGGAATGGACGTCTGAACCCGGCTTGAGCGGCGACGCTCCAACATAGCTCGCGCGGTTGCCATGTCACGGATACTTTAGGGAAGAGGGCCATCGCAGGTCAATGGTACTGCGCGCTCCATTTCGACGGATACGGTGTAGCTCTGAAGGTGCTGGAGCCGTCTATGATTGAGACGCGACGGCCCGGTGCGGATTCGCCTTGGCTCGAGGATCCTTATATACGGGCTCGGATTGGGTTTCGATCGCCGCAACGAGAGCATTGATATTCGATTTCGAGACTACCTGATGGACACCGAGCATTTTTGCCTCTGTCGCCAGACCGGGTACTGTGTAAAGCGTATAGAGCAGAATGCAGGGCGGTCGCCGCGCGTTATTTGCAATCTCGCGAGCGACTTGCAGGCCGTCCATATCTGGCATCATCAGGTCTAAGACCAGTACATCGGGACGTAAATCGATCACCTTTGTAATGGCGGCCTCGCCATTCTCGGCCTCTCCGCAAACATCCCAATCCTCGTGCTTTTTCAGAACTTCCCGAACGCGGGCGCGGACGAAATCACTATCATCAGCGATTAAAATTCGGGTACTCATTTAAGTCTGGCCGAAACCTCACCCATAGTGCTTCTAACCGATACAGTACGCGAAATTTTTGCTCCATAGGTAAAACCCGGTATTCATGGAGTTGTGAGCCCTGACCGCGCCTGATTGATGTTTTGGCAATTCCATGTTGCCGGACGGTATTTGGAGTTCGAATCGCCTCCGTGATAGCCTGTGCGAGCTGCGTACAAAATTGCCCAAGTGGCGGAATTGGCAGACGCGCTAGCTTCAGGAGCTAGTTCTCGCAAGGGAGTGGAGGTTCGAGTCCTCTCTTGGGCACCAAAAGTAGGGTTCTCTGCTGAGTTGAATCGCGAAATGGCGAGGGACTAGCGGGCTGAGTCCTTCCGTAGGCTTTCGGCGTAGAAGGCCCCATCGGCCGTATCCTCGTGTTTGAAATAAACGAAGACGTCTCCAGCTTGAGCGGCCCCTTCGACCGTTTTCCGAATCGCTTTCCGTTCAGCGCTTGAATAGCTTTCTTTCCGCAAACGCAAATAACGAAAGTCCGCGGTTGCAACATCGGGTGCTTTCAACTTTTCGCTTTCTGCTTCGCAGAGCGCCACGTTCGCGCGGCGCATTCGCTCAAAAACCTCTTCCCTGAACCACGATTCGTGGCGAAATTCCATGGCCGAACGCGCTGCGCCAGGCAGCACGGCCAAGAATTCTTCAAGCCTGGCGAGATCGCACTTCAAATATGGCGGGAGCTGAAAGAGCACCGGCCCAAGTTTGCGTGATGCTTGCATCGATTCCAGGCTTGCAAAAAAATCGCGGGTTATCTCGCCGACGTCGTGCAGCCGCTTGATGTGGGTGATCGATTGGTTCGCTTTGATGGCGAATTTGAAATTCTCAGGTGTAGCGGCAATCCAACGATCGAGCAATTTCTGGGTTGCCCAGCGACGAAACGTCATATTCACTTCGACTGAATTGAGGCGCGTGGCGTAGTAGCCTAGAAATTTTGCGGCCGCGAGCTTGGCAGGATAAAAGTCGGGTTTCCAGCCTGGGTAAGCCCATCCGGATGTGCCCGCGTAGATGTTCCCCATTGTTTTTGTCGACCAAACTTTGCGAGCACGCAGTCTACAACACAACGGCGGGCGCTTTGGAGTAGTATGCACAACGCGGAGGATGAACGTGCCAGCCGGGTTTTTGATCATGGTCGCTTCGTTTGCTTTAGGGATCCCGCTCAACTTTCCGCGCGGTGCCATCGCAAATGAAGAGATTTTTCTGCGGCTGTGCCACTTCTTCTTCGGCATCATTTGGATCGGGCTGCTGTATTTTTTTAACCTTGTCGGGACGAAAACGCTGGGGGGCCTTGAACCAGCGGTCCACGTGAAAGTGTTTCCTGCGCTGATGTCTCGCGCGATGTGGTGGTTTCGTTGGTCCGCGCTGATTACCGTATTGGTCGGGATGCGTTATTTCTGGCTCATCCTCGCTGCCGATGCGCGCAACGCGGGTGACACTTCACTCGCCTGGAAATGGTTCGGAGAATGGCTGCTGGTCTGGCTCATCGCTTACGCGCTGATCTATCCGTTTCAAATGCCTTACAAAGGCTTCATGGATAGCGCTTGGGTTCGCACAATTGCGGTCGGGATCATCGGCATCGCCGCATCCTGGGTGATCCTAATCTTGAACGCGAATCCAGAGTCATCCAACAGCCACCTCGCGATCGATATCGGCGGCGGACTCGGCCTGTTGATGCTGCTCAATACATGGGGATTGATTTGGAGGATTCAGAAGAAACTGATCAATTGGACACGCGCGGCAGCCGAACAAGGCACACCGATGCCCGCTGAAGCCGAGCGCCTGGCGCGCTGGGCATTTCTCGCGTCTCGCACTGGATTCTGGGTTTCCATTCCCATGCTTTTCCTGATGGGCGCCGCCGAACATTATCCATTCCTTAAGAACCTTACCGGTTAGCAAGTCACCGAATCCGGCTTCTCTCCTATTACGTCCAACCGACCAAGAGTGGAGGCCGCAATGAAGCTACTCTCGCAGCGGACTCTCGTCGCCATTCTTGCTGCCGCAGTTTTGTCCACTTTGATTCCTGCGCGCGCGTTTGAGGTCCCTCTTTCCGACGAGCAAATCCGCGAAGCCTATTTCATCGGCAAAGAAAATCCGGATCGAATCCGCGAGTTTCTGCAACCCTATCGGCACACATTCCCAGCGCCGGAAAGCGGCCCACAAATAAGCCTCATCGAAATAGAGACACCATTCGTTTTGATAGCCGACCAGATTTCGAGAACCGGCCTCACGTACCACGCTCCAGATGCGGTTCAAGATTATCTCGGCAAACCAGAGCAACTGCACGTCCACGTCGAAATCGCTTTTACGGCGACCTACCCACCTCGGAACACAGACGTTGCGAACCTTCCCTTTTGGGATGATTTCAAGGTCCATTTGAAGCAAAAGTCCGAAGTTCCTCCCTCCAAGGTCATCGGCCGCCCCATTTTTCTAGATTGGGCGTATCTTTGGGTTGGGTCGACGTGATAACTGGCGCAACAATCGACGCGGACTACGACATGGAGAAGATCGATTCGTATTCAGAAGCAAAAGTTATAGTCGACACGCCGGATGGACAGCACATCAAGACGACTTTTGATCTGGGCCGCTTGCAGTAACGATCATTCGGTAACCGAAACTTTGGAGTCCGCATGAAAACGAATATCGCCTTGAGAATGACCGCGCTCATGGCTGCAGTCGCTATTATCCCGACCACGATAAGCGCATTCGATTATCCGTTTTCGCCCCAAACGATTCGGGCCGCTTATTCGCTGGCGGAAGCCCCATCCGACCGTCTCGCGGATTTCCTGAAACCCTACCGGCAGGATCTGGCGATGCCGAAAACGGGACCGTGGGTGCGCAGCGTGCGAATTCAAACGCCGTTCACTTTTCTGGTCTATGAGATCACCCGTCAGGGCCCGAATTATCATGCCAACGACGCCGAGCGCGATTTTTTCGGCAAGCATGAGCCTTTCCGCATTCAGATTGAAATTGCCTTCACACCCACCTATCCGAAACCGAACGACACTGCCGCCGCGCTCGGTGACTTCTGGAACGATTTTAAGGTTCGCGTAACGCAGAAGGGCGAAGTTCAGCCTGTCAAGACGATCGGCAAGCCTTCATTCGCCGATCCTTATGACGGCACCGTCAGCGGATATACGGGAGCCGAAATCGATCTCGATTTCGACCCAAAGAAAATCGGGGCCGGTGACGATACGACCGTTGAAGTCGACACTCCTGATGGCCAGGATGTGGAAGTCACCTTCGATCTTTCGAGCTTGCAGTAGTAGCTCGCGGCCGCGACCCTAGGCGGATTCGGCGGATGAAGAAGGGTTCTCCCAGGCGTTGCTCAATCGCCGAATTGTCTCTCTCAAACGCACCGCAAGATCGACAACCGTCTGCAGCCTCTGCGTATCTACGGCAGACAAGCGAAGATCGGTGAGCACAATATCGATTGGATATTGTTCTAAAATCTCAAGAGCTTGCTCCGTGGTCGCTGCCGTTCGTGTTCGCAATCCCGAATCGGCAACCACGTCGCGGCACAAGTTTCGGGTCGCATCCTCATCGTCCACGATCAGTAGGGTCACGGGCACCGGGTGCCCGCCAGTGTTGTTCCGGTCCCACTCATCGGATCATCACTTTCCCTTCCTGGACGTCGATTCGATTTTTCTTCCAAGCAGCGACTTGCACTGTGAAAGCCATTCATTAGACTTCGGAAATTGAATCTAAATGACTTATCTCTCTGCGAGCCGATCGAACGAGCGAATGTAGTTCCAATATCGAACCGATCTCAAGACCCCTAAGAATACGCATAAGCCGATCCGGAGCCGGTAAGCCCTTTTTTATCCGAGTACATGAAAAGAACCCATTCGATTTCCGAAATGGATTTCCCAAGTCCCTTGTCGATACAATCGTCCCATCCAGCTCCATTTGCGGCAGTAGGTATAGGCCACCGCATTGCGTTGGCTTACATCAGAGCAATCATCGAACTTCGGCCAAAGGCGCATCTCCTCTCAGAGGAGAGCGTGTATACCGTCAAGGGAGAATAGAAATATGAAGCGTACGGCACTTATATTTTTCGCAGTTCTGATGGCAGTCGGCTTCTCGGGCTTGCCAGTATTTGCGCAGAATCAAGCGAGTCCTTCCCCAGCTCCAAACGAAGTGACCCCCGGTACCCGGTTTCTGATCAAACTTGATGCCCCGATCAGCACGGGCACCGCAAAAGCCGGCGATCAATTCGTCGCCCATACAATTGAACCGATCACAAGCGCGGGCGGAACTTCTCTCCGTCCGGGCGCGGAGATTCGGGGGCACGTCGACAAGGTCGAAGCCGCCCACAAGATGGGACACGCGCGCATGTGGCTCACCTTCGACGACATCAAAACGCCGGATGGCTGGCTTCCTGTCGTGGCAATGCTGACAGACGTTCCGGGAGTGCATTCGATCCGGGTCGACTACAACCGCGAGGGTGAAATCGAAGCGAGCAGCGCCAAGCGCAACGAAGCAATGGAGGCCGCCGCCGCGGCTGCGATGGTGGGAGCGGCTCCCGGAATCGCCGACCACAACGAGAAGAACGCGGCCACAGGAGCAGCGATGGGCGCGGTCACGGCATACATGGTGACAGCCGGCCTCGGCCAGGACCTCACGATCGATCCGGGTATGAAGCTCGAAGTAACAATCGAGCGGTCGCTCTTTTTCGGTCGCGCTTAGGCGGCGGATTTTCGCACTACAACCTACCGCATCCATACAGATGGCGCGCTGCACGTGTCTCTCCAGGGATATGCCTTGCTTGGCATTCCCTGTGACTGCTGATAGATTCGATTCGTAATGCCTGAGAACTCATCGCTGCAGCGCATCCTCATCGTTGAAGACGAGGAAAACGCGCGCAAGGGCTACGAAGCCTTGCTGCGCAAGTGGAATTGCGAGGTTCTGGGTGTCGGCACGGGTGAGGACGCCCTCGCTAAATTCCCCGAGTTTCAACCTCACGTGATTCTGGTGGACGTCGAATTGCCGGGCATGAACGGCCTCGACCTGCTTCGCCATCTTGGGGAAGAAATTCAGCGAATCCCGGTGATCATCATTACGGGGCGCGGCAGCGACGAACGCGTCGTCCAGGCGATCGACGCTGGCGCCTTCTGGTATATCGAAAAACCTCTGAAACCGCCTGTCTTGCGTGCCCTTTTGGACAGAGCGGTTGGCCGCGTCCGTGATCAGCAAGCCGTCGCTGCTCTCACTCGGCAGCTTCGTGCCACTGGCAAACTCGGCACGCTTGTTGGGGCTTCTCCTGCTATGCAGGAGGTGATGAGGCAGGTTGAAATGGCCGCTCCGTCAACCGCCTCTGTTTTGATTACTGGCGAAACCGGATCAGGGAAAGAGATGGTCGCGCGCTCGATTCACATGCTCTCTCCCCGAGCCGATCACCCATTCGTGGCCATCAATTGCTCCGCGATTCCTGAATCGCTGATGGAAAGCGAAATTTTCGGACACGAAAAAGGCGCATTCACCGGCGCCGCGGAGCGCCGAATCGGCTGCTTTGAATTGGCCGACGGTGGCACGCTGCTCCTTGACGAAATCGGCGAGATGCCCGCGCCCACACAGGCGAAGCTTCTGCGCGTGCTCGAAGACCACAAGATCCGGCGGTTGGGAAGCAAGATGGAAACCCCAGTCGACGTCCGTGTTCTGGCGGCCACCAACAAAAATCCCGAGCAAGCCGTCTCCAGCGGCCAGCTTCGCCAGGACCTGTATTTCCGGCTGAACGTTTTTCATGTTCATCTGCCTCCTTTGCGCGATCACAAAGAAGATTTGCCGCTACTGATCGACCATTTGCTCACAGAAATATCGGAGCGGCACGGGAAAAAAGTCACCAGCGTTGGCGTGGACGCGATGGACTTGTTCAAATCTTATCCGTGGCCCGGAAATGTTCGTGAGCTGCGCAACGTCCTCGAACGCGCAGCGATCGCGTCTGATCGAGGCGTCATCGGCCGCCAGCATCTGCCGCCTGACTTCGGACATGCGCCGGCCGTTGCATCGTCCGGCCTGGGAGGAATTCGATTCCCCATCGGAACTACCGTAGATGACGCCGAGCGCGAGCTCATTCTCCAAACCCTGAATGCCACCAGCCAAAACAAAACGCGCGCCGCGGAACTGTTAGGCATCAGTTTGAAGACGCTTCATAACAAGTTGAAAGAGTACGAGGCGGGGCGGGTCAATGCGTCTCAGCCTGAAAACTAAATTTACCCTCGCGACCTCGGTGCTGGTTCTCGCCGTAGTCGCTGTCGTGTCGACTCTTTATCTGGCCAGGCTTATGCGCCAGACTTTGCGTCAGGCCAGCGACACGGCGGGATTCGTCGCTCAGCAGGTTTACGACGCCTGCGGAAACGCACTGAAGGAAGCCGCCGAACGCGGCGAAACTCCTGCATCCTTTCGTGCTGGTGACCTGCGCCGCTACGTCCGCAACGCTTTCGATAACAGCAGCACTCTCAATTCGCTAATCGAGTCGGACATGGGAATCTCGGCCACGATTTATGAAATTACCATCAGCGACGCAGATGGTATCGCTCTTGTCTCGAGCGACGCCTCCTTGCGAGATCGAAAAATCGCCAGAAGGCCGCCCATCAATTCGCTGGTTCACGCCGGCATTTTTCAGCAGATGAGGGAACTGTACGGTCCAACGCAAACCTATGAATACTCTCTGCCTTTTCAATTGACGCTGTCCGCGCCTTCCGACGGTGCCGTTCCTTTTGGCGAGATACGCGTGGGATTGTCGTCCGCGTTAATTCGCGGCCAGATCCTGCCCGGCCTCGTCGTTGCGGGATATTGGGCTCTCGGAGCGGTGCTCCTGTCCACGCTTTTGGCGTTCGTCGTCAGCAGCATCGCCCTTTCGCCGATTGAGCGGATTTCCGCGCAGCTCGATCGCATTTCAGCGGGCCAATTCGACCCTGAGCCGGTCGTCGAGCAGGGTGACGAACTCGGCGTCGTCAGCACGAAGATCGTCGGCATCGGAAAGCAACTTCGCGACGTGCGCGAAATCTTCAGTACCCTGCGGGAGAATCTCGATCAGGTGATGAGTGGGCTCGAAGACGGCCTGCTCCTGTTCAATTCTGAGGGCCGCGCGGTTTTGGTAAGCCCATCGGTCGAGAATTTTCTGGATAAACCCGCAGACGAATTGCGGGGCTGCCATCTCCAGGATATTTTTCCGTCCCGCCATCCCCTGAGAAACGTCCTCGAAATCCAAGGCAATCACATCGAGCCGGCCGACGGAAAGGAAGTAACCCTGGAGGGAATCGACGGCCCGAAGCGTATCGGCGTAAGCGCGCAAATCATTCGCGAGCGTGGGGTGCGCATGGGCACATTGGTCACGCTGCGCGATGTCGAATCGCTCGAGCGCATCGGCAGCCAGCTTCAGGTCTCCGAGCGGCTGGCGGCGCTGGGGCGGGTCACAGCCGGCGTAGCCCACGAGGTTAAAAATCCGCTCAACTCCATGCGCTTGTGGCTTGAAGTGCTGAAGGGCAATATGCCGGTCGATCCCGAGCCGCAGCAGGCCGTGAAGATGCTTGATAGCGAAATCGACCGGCTGGATCGTGCCGTGAAAACCTTCCTCAATTTCACCAAGCCGCTGGAACTCAACCTCCAGGAAACCGATTTGCGCAATTTGCTGGACGAAGTTCTGGATGCCGCGAGGCCATCCATCGTGAAAGCGGGGCTGGTGCTTCGTACAGACATGCCTTCTGAGAATCTGACCGTGCTCGTGGATCGCCAGTTCATCCACCAGGCAATTTTGAATCTGCTGCTGAACGCGTGCGATTTCACGGAGGCCGGAGGCAGAATTACCCTCGGCTTGCGGCGCACCGGTGACAGCGCCGTGATTTCAGTCGAGGATTCCGGACGGGGAATCGCTCCTGAGGATCAGAAAAAAATCTTCCAGTTGTTTTTTACAACCCGGCCTGGGGGCACGGGAATCGGCCTGGCCAACACATTCCGGTTTGTACAATTGCATAATGGACGGATAGACTTTGAATCAGAGTTGGGGCACGGCACAATCTTTCGCATCGAACTGCCGCTCGCGCGCCGTGGTGAGACGGCCGAATTTGGCTTGCGAGACCTGCGCCGACCCGTTGTTGCAGAAAAAAGGTAATGCCCAGCCATCGAAAAATCGCGGTACTCGCTGCACTCGCGGTCTGTGGAATCTCGCTCGTCTTGGACGGCTGCGCCGAGAACAAGGTTCATGCGTCCGCGCCGCTTGCTTCGGCCCCCGTTCCCGAGCCCCGCCCGATGACCATCGCCCCGGATACGGACGCTCTGCCTCCTGTTGAGACCGCGGCTCAACCGCCCACGTTCCCTTCCAATGCGCCTCCGCCTGCTTTGCCTGTCGCAACCGCCCCTGTAAAACCAGCGCCACCCCACAAAGCGCCTGAACAAGGCGTTGCGGAGGCCTCTTCGTCCGAGCCCTCTCATCCCCAAGCTCCGCAGATTTCTCCCCAGCTCTCACCAGGGGATCAGGCAAGTTACGAACGAAAAACCAATGATGACGTGAGCGTGGCCGAGAAAAATCTTCAGCAAGCCAGTGGAAGACAGCTGAGCGCAGCCCAGCAAGACCTCACCGCAAAAATCAAAGGCTTCCTCGCGCAATCGCGTGAAGCCAGTAAAGACGGCGATTGGGCCCGCGCTCAAAATCTTTCCCAGAAAGCCCGCTTGTTGTCCGTCGAGTTGATCAATTCGCTATAAACCTCTGTCAATTTCATGCGTGCACCTGCCTATTGGCTTCCACAGGCGGACTGTGGTAATTGTTACTCCCATGTGAACGCCCTGACCCAACCAGGAGGAATTGCATGCCGATTCCATTGCAAGACATACGGCAGTCCTTGTTGGCAAGTGATCCCGAATTTCGAAGTCTCGCCGAAGAGCACTCCCGCTGTGAATCCCAGTTAGAGAGAATTGTTAAGTCGTCATACCTCAGCGCTGAGGATTTGATCGAAGAGGCAACGCTCAAGAAAATGAAATTGCATCTAAAGGATCGAATGGAATCGATCCTCGCCCGCCAATACCAAAAATCGGCGCGGTAAGGCCGAGGCCGCAATCGACTTCTGTCATACAATAGAAGTGCACTCAAATATCAGGCCTTTAGTTCGTCAGCCGCTGAATCGTCGTATGTCGCTACTGACATTCAGCCGGTAAACTCGCTGGCGAATCGAAAATCAGCGATCCCGCAAACCAAAAGTCATGGTTAGAGAAGCGTACAAGTTCGCTGTGCCGCCGCTCGTCGTTGGCGCACTCTGTCTGATTCCGGGATGGAGATGGGTTGGTGGCATACTGATTTTTCTGGGCCTTTTCGTCCTCTATTTCTTCCGCGATCCTGATCGCGCCATCCCGTCCGAACCGGGAACGGTCGTCTCACCTGCGGACGGGCACGTGGTTGAAATCGTCGACGAGCCGCTCGATTCTCGTGCAGGTCGCCGGGTCAGTATCTTTTTGTCGATCTGGGATGTGCACGTGCAGCGCGCCCCCGTTGCTGGCAGGATCGCAAGCGTAATCTATCAAAAGGGGAAATTCTACGGAGCCTACAAATCTCTAGCGTCGCGCGAGAACGAACAAAACGTGATACGTATCGATACACCACAAGGCCCGATCATCTTCAAACAAATCGCCGGGGCCATCGCGCGCCGCGTGTTATGCTGGAAACAGGAGGGCGAGGCAGTCGCTCTCGGCGAGCGCGTGGGAATGATCCGATTTGGGTCGCGCGTGGATATTTGGCTACCGCAGGAAGCAGAAGTCACCGTGCGGAGAGGCCAGATGGTGAAAGGCGGCGAAAGCGTCCTGGCAAAATGGAATTCAATAGCCTAGATCCAATCGGTCACGAGGAAGAACCGCGCAGGCTCTTTAGCAATCATCGCCTTCGTCGCGGCGTGTACCTCCTTCCCAGCGCTTGCACCGTCGCAAACCTCCTTTGCGGCTACTACGCCATTCTTGCAATATTGGAAGGCCAGAAGACCGATCTGGATCATGCATCGTGGGCCATCGGCATCGCCATCGTTCTCGATTCGCTCGACGGGCGAATCGCCCGCGCGATGGGTACGAACAGCGAATTCGGAAAGCAGTTTGATTCGCTGGCGGACCTGATTAGCTTCGGAATTGCCCCTGCATTTCTCGCTTACGTTTGGGGGGTTCGCGCGATGGCCGCCTTCAACGCGCCCGAAGATTGGCATCTCACGCAATTAGGCTGGCTGGTGGGCTTCTTCTATTTGGGATGCTGCGCTTGGCGGCTCGCCCGTTTCAACATTCAGGGTATGGCACCGGGAGGTAGCCGCTTTTTCGCTGGAATGCCGACGCCGGCTGCCGCGGGCGCTGTCGCAGCGATCGTTCACTTTTTTCAGAACCCTATTTCCGATCCGCGCCTTTCCCTTTTGTGGCTCGTGCTTTTGGTGGCGCTGGGATTATTGATGTCCAGCACGATCCGCCATTACAGTTTCAAAGACATTCCTTGGACTCGCCGCCAGCCGTCACTCGCCGTCGTTCTGCTCGTAATGTTAATGGGGGCGATTGTTCTTTTCTCTCAGATCACCCTGATGCTACTGGCCTGCACGTATGTGGTTCACGGTGTGACGCTTTACACGATCCGTTCCGTGCGCCATCGCCTCGCTTCGCGCCACGCCTAAGCCGAATATGCCGGCTGGAAATCGCGATTTACGCCGCATCGCCATTGTCGGTGCGTCATCCCTGCTCGGCAAAGAGCTGAAACAGGTCCTCGAAGACCGCAATTTCCCTGCGACTGATTTCGTTTTGCTGGACGACACTGTCGTGGCCGGCACGCTCACGGAGGCGGCCGGCGAGGCAACTTTTATTCGAGCGCTAGAAGAAGACAGCTTCGAGGGATCGGGACTTGTCTTTTTTGCAGGAACGGGCTCGGATGCGCAGCGTAACTGGCAAACCGCACAGCGCTCAGGCGCGACCGTTATTGACCTGACTGGAGCGCTGGCCGAACTAGAAGAAACCGCCCCCTTGGTGAGCCGCTGGATTCCATCACTAACAGCTGTGCTGCCCCCCTTGCCGGCGAAAGGCACAAATGGTTCCTCGACACGCGTGATTTATTCTTCTCCCGGCGCGGCCGTCGTCATCGCTTGCACGCTCGCGGCCGGACTCGGCAAATTAGGCGCGGAGCATTTTTCTTTGGTGCTTTTTCCTCCCGTTTCCGAGCGCGACCAATCCGGCATCGAAGAACTAGAAGCGCAAACCGCCAGCCTCCTTTCATTTCGCGAAATCGCAAAAACCGTTTTCGACGAACAGGTTGCTTTCAACCTGCTCGAGCGATACGGCGCTGAAAGTCCTTTGGATTTGGCGCGAACGCGAAATTCAGTAGCCCGCGAAACGCACCGCTTCCTCACGGGCCGCACGGTTATTCCCGCAATTCAGTTGGTGCAAGCGCCGGTATTTTATGGATATGCTTTCTCGGCTTTCGCACAATTAGATTCGGAAGTCTCTAGCGAACAACTCGCCGCGGCTTTTGCGAATCTGGGAGTCAAGATCGCTGCTGTCGGCGATCCAAGGCCGACCAACGTTAGCGTTACCGGAGAAACTGAGATCGCGCTCGCTCCGATCCGTCCGGATCCAAATATTAAAGGCGGAGTTTGGGTTTGGGGTGCGGCGGACAATCTGCGGCTTTCGGCCAATAATGCGGTGCGTATCGCGGAGGAATTGGTTGGAAAATCCAGAAGCTAAACAGCGCTTGCTATCAATCCGAGTTAGCTCGGCTTTTGTCTGTATCGCGATGCTGATCGCGTCCGGCTGCGGGTACCATGTCGCCGGCCGCACCTCCACTCTGCCTCCGGATTGGACGACCATCGCCATTCCGGCTTTCACTAACGATACGACTCAGTACCGGATCGAACAGCGCCTCA
>JASHRM010000316.1 GCA_030037315.1 Candidatus Acidiferrales bacterium | reverse complement strand
TCTTACCCTGCTCCTCGAGAACAAAATCGATCTGTCCATTCTGATGGACAATCGATCCCGCCTTCACGTTCCCTGAAACTCTCATCCGCTGATGCAGACTCGCGCTATCGAGAGTCGAAAGCTCGGAGATGGTATGGTAGTAAGTCTTGCTTTGCGTGAAACCTACGTATGCCAGCGACAGAAGAGTGACGACGATAATCGTCGATCCAATTAGAAATTTACCGCGCGCCTTCATGAATGGCCCCTCACCAGGTTCGAAGGAAAAGTGGATTTTATCACAGCGGCTGGGTGCCGTCGAAAAACGTAATCGGTTCTAGTGAACCGCGAGTCCAGGGCTCATCGTCGCATGGACGCCATTTCGACTCGATTTCGCCCTAGGTTTTTTGCACAGTATAGGGCCGCGTCGGCTTGCCGCAGCAGCTCGCTGAACTTGGGCGCCCTTTTGCCGCAGAATCCTGCCAGGCCGAAGCTCGCAGTCACCGGAATCGGCTTCCCTCCGAAGATAAACGGATCTTCCTCGAAAGCCTTGCGAATTCGCTCGATGACCAAAAGCGCGTTCGCTTCGTCAGCGTACGTCACCACTTGAATAAACTCTTCGCCACCGATGCGCGCGCAGATGTCGGAAAGCCTTGTGTGTGTGCGCAGAACGGAAGCGAATTTCTGCAGCACTCCGTCGCCCGCCTGATGGCCATATTTGTCGTTCACCCCTTTGAAATGGTCCAGATCCGCGATGGCGACCCAGAATGAGAATCCGTGGCGCGCCGCGCCGCTCAGTTGCCGCGCTGCCCAGTCTTCCGCCGCGCGCCGGTTGGGAAGCCCGGTGAGAGAATCCGTCAGCGCGAGTTCTTGCAGCAGCTTATTCTTCGCTTCGAGCTGCCGCTGAAGATCGATCAACCGCCGGCCCACCTGGACGCGCGCCCGCAATTCCGATTGATCGAAAGGCTTCGTCAGGTAGTCGTCTGCGCCTGCCGTCAGCCCGGCAACCACCTGCTCTTTCTCGGCATTGCTGGTCAAAAGAATCACGTAAGTATACGACGCCGAGGATTCCGCGCGAATTTTCCGGCAGAGTGTGGCTCCCGTGACGTCGGGCATGACCCAGTCGGTGATCACAAGCGAAGGATGCTCGCGTTCGATTATCTGAAGCGCCTGCTGGCCATTGGTCGCAACGAGCACCGAAAGCGCGTTGTCCGAAAGCGCCTGTTCGACCAGCTTTCGATAGATCGGTGAATCGTCAACGATGAGGACTTTGAAAGACTCGCTCATGACGTCCTCAATGCTAGGACAACTGGCCGGAGAAACTAGGATGCGCGCGTTTTTTCCTCGGAAATGATAGCAACCGGTTCCGGCTGCGCAGGGCCGAGCTTGGTGCGCAGGCACCCAATCAACTCGGGCGCGAGTTGCGAGATGTCCATTCCTTCGGAAACGATGAATTTACAGCTCAGGATGGGCCGGGACTGATCTTCGTCAGAAAGCTGGCAGTTCACGCGACAGTATTGGCACTCCTGATTCCAGCAGAAGCGCCCGTACGGAATCGTCTCGGGGCTGATGAATTGGAACGCCCGCAGCAGCGAATTGCGCTCCGGAACCAGAAAAGTCTTGCCGAGTATGGTGATTTCGACGAGTTTCTCGTACGGACGAAACACGTCCGCCATATTCGATGAGTCGCCATCCGCCATTTGCGTGAACCCCCGTTTCTTCCAAACTAATGCAACGGGCATGCGGCGACAACCGGAGAGAAATCCGCCGTGTTCAATACTCCAATGCTGAGTAGCCAAACCTTCACAACATACTCTTGAGGGGAAGTCGTCATTTTGAGCGGAGTCTGCCGGTTTCGCTTTCACGTTTTCGCGCTCTTTGCGAAAACCCGGCAGACGGAGTCGAAGAATCTCTCTTGAGCGGTTATCGCCGGACCGTTACGCCGCCGATGAAATCCGGTCGTACATCTGCCACACGGGGCGGGGAACCACGAGGATGAGCGTGTAAACGCCCAGCGCCGTGCCGAGCGGTCCCGTGAGGATCCCGAATATCGATGCAACCACAGGCAGGTTGCGCCGCGACAGGGAAGGGCGCATCAATGTCAGGCCCGCAGCGACAGATAGCACCGCGGTCACCGACGATAGGCAAATCGCCGTTAGCAGCAGAATATGGAAGACACCGATCCACGCATAAGGATCTGCCACCCGGTTGATGATCGTGCCCCACATGACGTGCAACGTGGCGTGATAAACGGCAAGCCATGCTGCCTTTGCGATGCAAATCACTCCGTACGCAATCCACAAAACTCCCAGGGTTGAGTGACTCGGGCTTCCTGTGCGCATAGGCACCTTCTCTTCGGCGTTTATGGGATAGGCTGCCATGATAGGGCGCAGGGTATTTTGCCCGTCGTCCGACAGATATACAGAAGAACCCCTATTTCAGGCAAAGAATTGACCGATATGGCGGAACTTGTCATAGCGGCGGTTAAGAAGCTCATCCTGTGAAAGAGAAGCAAGCTCGGCCAGATTGCGCGTCAGGGCTCCCTGAAGCAACGCCGCGGCAGCCACGTGGTCGCTGTGCGCGCCGGTTTCCGGCTCTGGCACAATTTCATCGATCAGCTTTAGCTCAAGCAAATCGGTAGCCGTGATTTTCAGCGCTTCAGCGGCAAGTTCCGCTTTCGACGAGTCGCGCCACATGATCGAAGCGCAGCCCTCGGGCGAAATCACTGAGTAAATCGAATTCTCGAGCATCAGCACGCGGTCGCCAATCGCAATGGCCAGAGCCCCGCCCGATCCGCCTTCTCCTGTGATCGTCACGATGATGGGGACCGGCAGCCGCGACATTTCGCGGATGTTGTACGCGATCGCTTCCGCCTGCCCGCGCTCCTCCGCGTCAATCCCTGGGTATGCTCCCGGCGTATCTATGAAAACCAGAATCGGCCGCCGGAATTTGGCCGCCAGGTGCATCGCACGAAGTGCCTTGCGATAGCCTTCCGGCTTTGCCTGCCCGAAGTTTCGCGCGAGCCGCTGCTTTGTGTCGCGTCCTTTTTGCGTCCCGATGATCATCACAGGCGCGCCGTGAAACCGCGCCATTCCTGCAATTAGAGCGGCATCGTCCGCGAAAAACCTGTCGCCATGAATTTCGGAAAAATCCTCGAAAAGCAGCCGGATGAAATCGTCCGTGTAAGGCCGTTGCGGATGCCGGGCGAGCTGAACGCGCTGCCATGAATCGAGGTGCGAGTAGAAATCGCGCTTGAGTTCGTCCACTTCGCGCCGGATGCGGTCGATGTCTCCGGCTGTCGTGTCGGTTGGATCTGTCAAGCGGCTGAGTTCCGCGATGTCGCGCTCGAGCGCATTAATTTCCACCTGGCGCGCTTCGTTTCTTTCTTTGTTTCGGCTTGTATCGTGCGATGGAGCTGACGGGCGAATAGCCGCTTGCGTCCCCGGAACTTTTGGCAAGCCGGTCGCAGCGGAGGAAGCCGCTGCTTGCCGCTCCTTTAGTTTTCGGCTCGCGGCGAGGGCGCGCATGCGGCGTAAGCGTTCGCGCGCAAGCTTTCGCTTTTCGGAGGAATCTTTCATTGCAGCACCGCGACGGAATCGTCGCCGCAAATTTCGCGCACCCGCGCAAGAAAGTCGGAATCCGCGCGAACCGCCTTGCCCGCATCAATCGTCGCTTCCGTGCCGTCGTCCTGCACCAACTCGAACGCGATCCGGCAGCGGCCCGGCCGGCTTGCAACCAGTTCATGCAATCGGTCGATCACGTCCGAATCCAGCGCGCTCCGATTCACGCGTACTCGCACCGCGCTGGGCGCTTTATTCTCTGCGACCTGGTCGAGCAATCGCGCGTCGGAAACGATCACGCGCGTCCCAACGTCCTCAACGGCGACGCGGCCCTTTAGCAGCAGGGGAGTGGCCGCTTTCAAAATAGACTCAAGCTTCTGGAATGCTTGTGGAAAGACCAGCGCCTCGCAAATGCCCGTGCGATCCTGCACCGAAAGAATTGCCCAACGGTCCCCGCGTCGATTCCGCATCGGTCGCGCCTGTACGATGATTCCGGCAATCACAATTTCCTCACCGTTGCGGCGGCTTTCGAGGGTCGAAAGATCGGTTGCCTTCAGATCCGCAAGACGGCCTGCATATTTATCGAGCGGATGCCCGGAAATAAAAAATCCCAGCGTCGCGTGCTCCGCGGCAAGCAAGTCGTGCTCGGCCCATTCATCGCATTCGGGCAGAGGCTCGGGAGCAGGAGCCGCTTCCGTCGAGCCGCCGCCAAACAGGCCATGCTGTCCGCTTTCTCGCGACCGCTGTACTTTCTGTGCGCGCTCGATCGCTTTGTCGATCACCGCCATCATCTGCGCGCGATGGGCTCCAAGCCCGTCCAGCGCCCCGGCGCGAATCAAGCTTTCAAGCACCCGCTTATTGATCAACCGCGGATCGATCGATTCGCAAAACTGATAGAAATTCGTGAACCGCCCGAGATTCTCCCGCGCCGCCAAAATTCCGCGCACCGTGTTTTCGCCGACATTCTTAATTGCCGCGAGCCCGAAGCGAATGTCGTTTCCCACCGGCGTAAAGTTTAAATCGCTCGAATTTACGTCAGGCGGCAGCACGGTGATGCTCATGCTCCGCGCTTCGTTGATGTACTTCACTACTTTTTCGGTGTTGCCGGTCTCCGACGTCAGCATCGCCGCGGTAAATTCCACGGGATAATGCACCTTCAGCCACGCCGTTTGGTACGCCAGCAGCGCGTACGCACAGGAATGCGACTTATTGAATCCGTAGCCCGCAAATTCCGCCATTAAATCGAAAATTTTTTCTGCTTTCTTCGCGGGGACTTTGCGCGCGCTGCAGCCGGTCAGGAATTTTTCGCGCTGCGCGGCCATTTCCTCGGGCTTTTTCTTGCCCATCGCTCGACGGAGCAGGTCCGCATCGCCCAGCGAAAATCCCGCCAGCCGATTCGCAATCTGCATCACCTGTTCCTGGTAAAGGATCACGCCCCAGGTTTCGGCCAGGATCGGTTCGAGCTCGGGCAGATCGTAGGCGACGTTCTTTTTGCCATGTTTCCGCGCGATGAAATCGTCGATCATCCCGCCCTGAATCGGTCCCGGGCGGTACAGCGCGTTGAGAGCGGTCAAATCCTCGAGTCGCGACGGCTGATAGCGCTTTAGAACGTCGCGCATGCCATGCGACTCAAACTGAAAAATACCGGTCGCATCCGCACGAGAGAAAAGCGCATACACTTCCGGATCATCGAGCGGCAGCGTCGTCAAATCCACTTTTACGCCGCGATTCTGTTCGATCAGCCGCACTGCATCGTCGAGGACGGTCAGCGTCGTGAGCCCCAGAAAATCCATTTTCAACAGGCCGATCCGCTCGAGCGCGTTCATGTCGTACTGTGTCGTGATTTCATCCTTGTTGGACTTGTACAGGGGAACGATTTCCGTGAGCGGCTGCGGCGAAATCACAACGCCCGCCGCGTGCGTCGACGCGTGCCGCGCCAGGCCTTCTAGGCGCAGCGCCACCTCGACCAGCTCCTTCACCTTCTCATCTGATTTTCGCAGCGCCTCGAGCGGAGGGCTTTGCTTCAGCGCGTCCTCGAGCTCGATATTGAGCGTCGCCGGAACCATCTTGGCTATCTTGTCCACGTCGCCATACGGCATATCCAGTGCGCGGCCCGCATCCTTCAGCACCGCCTTTGCCGCCATCGTCCCGAACGTGATGATCTGTGCCACGCTCTGCTCGCCGTAGGTTTTGCGCACGTACTCGATCACTTCGCCGCGGCGCCGCATGCAAAAGTCGATGTCGATATCGGGCAGGGAGACGCGCTCTGGATTGAGGAAGCGCTCGAAAATCAAGTCGTACTGCAGTGGATCGACGTCCGTGATTTGCAGCGCATAACTCACCAGACTGCCTGCCGCCGAGCCGCGCCCCGGTCCTACTGGCACGCCTTGTGCCCGCGCGTAGCGAATGAAATCCCAGACGATTAGAAAATATCCGGCGAACCGCATTTTCTGAATCATCACGATTTCGTCGGATAGCCGGCGCTCGTATTCGGCCAGGGAATGCCGCAAACGCTTTTCAGCCACGAACATTTCAAGCTGCCGCGCGCGGCCCGCAAAACCTTCGCGAACAACCTTTTCGAAATAAGTGTCGGTGGTATGGCCTTCAGGGACCTTGAATTCCGGAAACGGGTTTCCCACGCGCTGGATTTTCACGTTGCAGCGTTCGGCGATCGCCACGGTTCGCGTTAGCGCATCCGGCAGCTCGCGGAAAACCTGCGCCATTTCCTCGGCTGTCTTGAAATAGAACTGGTCCGTCGCGAATTTCATGCGTTGCGCGTCGCTCATGGTCTTGCCCGTTTGAATGCACATGAGCACTTCCTGCGCGTGCGCGTCGGATTTCGTCAAATAGTGGCAGTCATTTGTTGCGACAAGCGGAATGCCGGTTTCGCGCGAAAGATTCACCAGATCGCGGTTGATACGCGTCTCGACTTCCAGGCCTTGATCCTGCACCTCGAGGAAAAAATTCCCTTTGCCGAAAATATCTCGCAGCCGGTACGCATTCGTCTTCGCCTGCTCGTATTTTTCGGAAAGCAGCGCGTCCGCCACTTCACCCCGCAGGCACGCGGAGAGCGCGATCAGTCCATCGTGGTGTTTCGCAAGCAGCTCATGGTCCACGCGCGGCTTGTAATAAAAGCCGTCGAGAAATCCGGTGGAGACCAACTTGAGCAAATTGCGGTAGCCCTGCTCATTTTCGCAAAGCAGCACAAGGTGATTCGAACGCTCGGCGTCCGCGCCGCGATTCTTATGATTATCCGGTGCGACGTAGACTTCGCACCCGATGATCGGCTTCACGCCGTGCGTGGTGGCTTGGTGATAGAAGTTCGCAGCGGCGAAAAGGTTCCCGTGGTCGGTGACCGCAACCGCCGGCATCCCGCGCCGCGCCGCCTCGGCCGTCAGCTCGCCGATTTCGCAGGCCCCATCGAGAAGAGAGTAGTCCGTGTGTAAATGCAGGTGTACGAAATTCTGTGACGCCGGGGACGCCATGCAGTTTTCATTTTAAACCAGCTTGGGAAAATCGTGTACGCAAACATCGGGTAAAAAAGATAGCCGCCTGAATACCACCAGCCTCGTGCTTCCTCGCGTCTCAACTATGCGAGCTGCGCCGCAGGTGCGCGCGACATAGCGGCAGGCTCCGCGCAGTAAAGGCCAAATTACGGAGATTCAATCGTGTCGCAGAAACCTGTCTATCTTGCTCTATTGCTGTTGTTTCTCGCGGTCATTCCCACGCAAGCCCAGTGGTCAGATTGGTCAGATCATAATTCAATCGAACTAACGCCGTTCGGCGGTTCGCGCTTCGGCGGTTCGATCGATTTCAACAACGGCGATTTTCTCAACATCAAAAGCTCTTGGGACTACGGCGCAATGGCTGACGTCGACCTTGTTCCGCATCTGCAGGCCGAATTCATGTGGAATCGCCAGCCTACGCAGCTGACCGTGCCAAACGGATTCGGATCCACTCCCGTCACCAACGCCACGCTCGACATGTTCCAATGGAGCCTGCTCGCTTACCTGACTCCGCGCGGATCAAAGGTGCAGCCTTACGTGGTGGGAGGAGCTGGCTTTGACCACTTCGATACGCGCGGATTTCTTCCCGGCTTTACGGACAAGTTCGCCTACAACGCCGGTCTGGGCCTGAAATATTTCTTCATCCCTCACGTGGGCTTGCGATTCGAAGCACGCTATTCGCCTACGCACACGACTTCCTCGCCCGGTGTTTTTTGCGAACCGCCCTTCGGTTGCGGAACCACACGATTTTTGAATTTTGCGCAGCAGGGACAGGCAAATCTCGGCGTGATTTTCAGATTCTAGACGGCTCGAAGCTGCCGTGGTTATCGCGGGGAGCGAGCGGCCGAATTCGGCGCTGGCTGGCTAGAACTCGTCGGATTCCTGCGTGTACGTGAATCCGGGAAGGCCTGCCGTCGCGCCGCTTTTCGTAATCTTAACGCGGATGGGTGGGTCGTTTTCCGCGCCCGCTTTGCGCAGAACCGCGTAGCTTGTGAGGGCTTCGCTGTAAATCTTGGTGACCAAAAACGAATCAGCGGTGTCGTCTTTCTTCCAGACCTGGCCAACCTGCACTTTTTTGACGGGCACGGTATGAATGTAGACAGATTCTCGGGGCGCGTCAACACGCGGCGCGATAGGCTGCTCCGCCGGAGAAAACCCGACCGCAGATTTCCACCGCCGGATCTTTCACTTTTTCTGGCGACCGCGCTTCTCTTGTGGCATCTTAATGCTCGTAGGGGATGATGCGAGAGTCCAAGAAGATCGCTGTTGTCCTTTTCCAGTTAGGCGGCCCCGATAGCCAGTCTGCGGTCGAGCCTTTCCTCTACAGTTTGTTCTGCGATCCGGACATCATCAATTTCCCCGGCTCGTTTCTTGCGCGCAAGCCTCTCGCAAAATTGATCTCGACCACTCGCGCGAAAAAAGTGCGGCATCACTACGCGGAAATTGGCGGAGGCTCGCCGATCCGCCGCCTCACGCAGCAACAGGCCCGGGCGCTCGAGGTCGCCCTGCGTCCTCACATCGACGCGCGAACAATTGTGGCGATGCGTTACTGGCATCCCGATACGCAGGAGGCCATCGAAGCGCTCGAAAGCGCCGATTTCGATGAACTCGTCCTGCTGCCGCTCTATCCGCACTATTCTTTTGCGACCACCGGCAGCAGCCTGAAGGAATGGGACCGCCTCTACAAAGCGCGAGTGCCCGCTCACCTGATCGATCACTTCTTCGATCATCCGGATTACATCGCGGCAATCGTCGAGCGGGTCAACACGGTGCTGCTCCAGCTTCCTCGTCCCGAAGACGTGCACCTGGTTTTCAGCGCGCACGGCCTGCCTATGACCCTAGTTGAGAAGGGCGATCCGTACCCGCAGCACATCGAGGGGACCGTGCATCTTGTACGGGAAATGGGCGCGTGGCCGAACCCGCACATTCTGTGTTTTCAGAGCAGAGTGGGCCCGCAAAAGTGGTTGCAGCCTTCGCTCACGAGCACGATCGAGAAAATGGCGGGCCAGGGCATAAAACGAATACTCGTTATTCCCATTTCATTCCTCACCGAACACATCGAGACCCTGTACGAAATCAACATCGAAGCGCGAGAGCACGCGGAATCGCTCGGCATCAGGGAATTTCACATGATGCCCGCGCTGAATGACTCGCCGCTGCTGATCCGCTCGCTCGCTGATCTCGTTCTTCGCGCCGTAGGACGCAAATCCGGCGTCGCCTCCCTCGCCCTGTAAAACTCGGCTCGAAGGTTCCGTTGGGGGCGCAGCTTGCTGCGCCCGCGATCCATCGGGCGGCTTTCTGCCTAAGGGCGGGGCGAGCCTGGCCCTTAGAAAGACTCCTTTGGAAACGACTCAGAAGCAGATCCCTCACACGGCGCCGCGGGTCGCGGCTTGGTTCGGGACGACAGACGGCGGCCTGGGACCGAAACTGTCGAAGAGGGGTCGAAAGCGTGTCGAGTAGAACGGTTCGCCACTGATTATTTTCATCGAGTTGCGGACGTTTCTAATCGCCAGAGTGACGATTAGAATTCGCGCCAAAATCCGCTCGGTCACGACGGGAACGAATCGAACACATGCGCCGATGAATCTGCACAGACGAAGGCGCTGACGCGCCCGCTTTAATGTCGGACCTGAAGGTCTGACCCACAGAACTGCTGACGGCTATTCAGTTTTCAAAGAGCAATCGGTTCTCGCGGAAAGAGCCGCAAAACACCATATTGACGATGGCACACGCGGGAACGCGCCGAAACTGTACTCGCGGACAGTTTTGGTCGAGTGAGACTCTTCGCGAGGGTTGGCACTGGCCTTTTCGATGATCGCGCATGGTATAAACAGGCATGGAGTTTTCTCTTACCGACGAGCAGCAGCAACTGCGTCGCACCGTCCGCGAATTTGCGGAAGGCGAAATTGCCCCTCACGTGATGGAGTGGGACGAAGCCTCGAAATTCCCGTCCGAAATTGTTCCGAAGCTCGCCGAGATGGGATTCCTCGGCGTGATTTTTCCGGAAAAATATGGCGGCGCGGGAATGGGCTACCTCGAATACGCCATCATCATCGAGGAGCTTTCGCGCGTCGATGGCTCGGTGGGAATCATCGTGGCCGCGCACAATTCGCTCTGCACGAACCACATCTATAAATTCGGGAGCGAGGCGCAGAAACAAAAATACGTCGTCTCGCTCGCCGAAGGCAAAAAACTGGGCTGCTGGTCGCTGACCGAGCCCGAGGCCGGATCGGACGCGGGCGGAACGCGCACCGTCGCCACCAAGCAAGGCGGCTCGTGGATCATCAACGGCGCGAAGACGTTCACCACCAACGGCCATTACGCCGATGTCTGCGTCGGCATGGCCGTTACTGACGCCGCGAAAAAGCATCACGGCATTTCGGCGTTCATCATCGAGAAGGGAACGCCCGGGTTCAAACCCGGCAAAAAAGAAAACAAGCTGGGCCTGCGCGCCAGCGATACGAGTGAAGTGGTTTTCTCCGATTGCCGCGTGCCGGCGGAAAATTTGCTCGGCAAAGAGGGCGAGGGCTTCATCAACAGCTTGCAGATTCTCGACGGCGGGCGCATCTCGATCGCGTCTCTCGGACTGGGCATGGCGCAGGGCGCGTATGAATGTTCTGTTCGCTACGCGAAGCAGCGCAAGCAATTCGGCAAAAACATTGCGGAATTTCAGGCGATCCAGTTCAAGCTGGCGGACATGGCCACGCAGATCGACGCCGCGCGCCTGTTGACGTATCGCGCCGCGTGGCTCGCTGACCGGGCGATCGCGTCCGGCCAATCGGACGCACGCATCACGCGCGAATCCAGCATGGCGAAACTTTACGCGGGGGAGGTGGCCGTGCGCGTCGCCAACGAAGCCGTGCAAATCCACGGCGGCTACGGTTTCACCAAGGATTATCCCGCCGAAAAATTCTATCGCGACGTAAAACTCTGCACAATCGGCGAAGGCACCAGCGAAATTCAGCGCATGGTCATCGCCCGCCAACTCTTGGGTAAGTGACCGATCGTTTTATCGATCAGTTTATCGAGTGGACGGAATCGAGCGGATAGAAGGTGATTTCACAGCCCGTAGCGTCAGTGCACGAAACTACTCCGCGGCGAATAATCCGACCCGAGCTGCCAGTCGGGAAGGGAACTTGAAAGGAAGCAGCCATCAACGCTTCTTCGCTCTCCGAAAGTTCATCCGCTCCGCTTATGAATTGTGCATCCTGTACTTTGCCCGGTGCGAACAGCAAGAAAAATTCCGCAGAGGCAGAGCCTTTCACCAAGCGCGGCAGCTTCACAACCCGCATCGCAAGCAATTCGTCGACTGGCCCTTTTTTCCCAACGCCCGGCATGCGAGAGGTATCCGCAGTAGGATCGAGCGCTTTGAGACGAGCACGAACCGCTTGCTGACGGTTCGCTGGAAGTTCCTGCTCCATAGTGGTTAGAGCAAATTGATACATCTGAGCCGCTTCGTGCGTCTTGTGAAGGCTCTCGTAAACCTGCGCAAGGTGGTCCGCTATCACTGCATATTCGGAAATCTGCCAAGCCGGCCTCAGATAATTTTCGGCTTCGTCCAAATGCCCCAGGCGAAACTGAACCCAGGCCATCGTGTCCCAATATTCGACGAGTGTCGGAGTTGAGATCAAATCTCCGTTTACCAACTTGGACAAATCGATTTTCGTCGTCTCTTGTTCTTCTCCACTTACCGCCTTTTGCGAGTAAGCCAGAGCATCTGGAAGATCTTGGTCGTCATCGGCGAGAGCATAAGCGACATTGTTCAGCGCGAGAAAACCACGCAGGCCCCACTCCGTCGCGTGGTTCAACGTTGAGCGTCCTTTCTCGAGATTCCCCGAGAGGATATAGGCTGCGGCAAGATTGGCTGTTACCACAGAATCGTTAGGATTTGTCTTGAGTGCGGTCTGTAGCTGTGAAGTGGCCTCCCCGTATCGCTTCTGCTGAACCAAGAGATTGCCCAATTGACCGTGCACGTCTGGATCATCCGGAATCGTCCTGAGCAGGTCTTCCCAAGCAGTGATCGCCTCATTGGTGCGTCCCGCAGAGACGAGCATCTGCGCCAGTGCCTTATACGGAAGCGCCTCGGTCGGATTCGCCGTAATGGCTCGATGCAAAGAATCGACAGCGTCGTCTGTCTTACGCAAGCGATATTGCAAAGAGGCCAATGTCAGCC
>JASHRM010000315.1 GCA_030037315.1 Candidatus Acidiferrales bacterium | reverse complement strand
CTCTACGAAATGGCGACGGGGCGGCCAGCGTTTCCTGGTGCGACGTCCGCCGTAATCTTTGACGCGATTCTGCATAAGGCGCCGACGCCGCCATTGCAGCTAAATCCCAATTTGCCGCCGGAATTCGACCGCATCATCAACAAGGCGCTCGAAAAGGATCGCGATCTTCGCTACCAGCACGCATCTGAAATGCGCGCCGATTTGAAACGCTTGCAACGAGACAGCGACTCAGGACGAATCGCCCAAGCGGCGAGCACCGGCGACTCGTCAACGGCGGCTAGTCGAATCAAGGGCGATACGACTCCGCGTTCAGGCTCGCGGGTGCCACGGCCGATCGATATTGCCATCACAGCAGCGGCCGCTGAGAGAACGAAAAGCAGGCGCACGCCCAAGTTGCCGCTGCTGCTGACGGCTGCGGGGATTGTTGTGGCAGCGCTTGCGGCAGGCGGCTATTTCTACTTGCATCGCGCGCCGAAGTTGAGCAGCAAAGATTCGATTGTGATTGCCGACTTTTCGAACACAACCGGCGACCCGGTCTTCGACGGAACATTGCGGCAGGGGCTTTCGGCACAGCTGGAGCAGTCGCCTTTCATAAGTTTGGTTTCGGATGACCGCATCGCGCAAACATTGACGTTGATGAGCCAGTCAAAGCAGGCCAAGCTGACGCCGGATTTAGCGCGCAGCGTTTGCGAACGCACCGACAGCGCGGCCACGATCGAGGGCTCAATTTCGAGTCTTGGCAGCGAATACGTGCTGGGCCTAAAGGCCGTGAATTGCCGAACAGGCGATTTATTGGCTGACGATCAAATGACGGCCAGCGGAAAAGAGCAAGTGTTGAAAGCCCTAGGCGATGCCGCAACTGATCTGCGCGGAAAACTCGGCGAATCGCTAGCATCACTGCAAAAATATGACGCACTGCCCGAGGATGTGACGACTTCTTCACTGGAAGCGCTGCAAGCCTACGCGCTCGGCGATAAAACCGTCGACGTCGCGAACGATTACGTGGCTGCTATCCCTCTGTTCGAGCGGGCCGTTTCACTTGATCCCAATTTCGCAATGGCTTACTTCAAGTTGGGCGAGAGCTATCAGCCCATGGGCGAGATGCAAATGTGCGCTGAAAATGCACGCAAGGCCTACGAGCTGCGCGACCGGACAAGCGAACACGAGAAGCTTGCGATCAATTCCTTTTACGATGAGGTCGTCACAGGAAACCTGGAAGCGGCGCGAAGCTCTGCTCTGCTGTGGGCACAGACATATCCGCGGGATGAGGATCCGCAGGTCGCCTTGTGGGTCATTTATGCGTTTATGGGCGACTATGGGAGGGCTTACACGGCCGCTGTGGAAGCAGTGAAAATCAATCCCGATAGCAGCAACAACTACGTGAGCCTGATCTACAGCGATCAGTGGGACGATCAGCTCGATGACGCGCTATCGGCGGCGCGCGAGTCTCGATCGCGACATGTCGATTCGCCCTGGTATCCCTTGGCGCTTTACGTGGTGGATTTTCTCAAAAATGATGAGAGCAGCATGAAGCAGCAAGTCGCCGATGCAACGGGAAAACCGGGCATAGACGACCAAATTCTGTTCCTGCAATCGGAGACGGCGGCATATCGCGGCCAATTCCTACAGGCACAGGACTTGGCCCGGCGAGCCGCCGATTCCGCCGAACGGCTCGGAGAAAAGGAAACAGCCGCGGAATATTTGGCGCATGATGCGGTGCGCCAAGCGCTAGCGGGCAATATGGCGGCTGCGCGTCAGCAGGCGGATGCTGCGCTGGCAACAGACAACAGCCGGCTGGCTGGGGCATTGTCAGGGATTTCATTTGCGCTGTCTGGCGATTCATCGCAAGCGGAGCACCTGGCCGCAGAACTGAACAGGAAATTTCCGGAAGACACAGCGATGCAGTCGCTCTTGCTGCCGATGATCCATGCGGGGCTGGCGATGCGGGCCAACGATGCCGAGAAAGCGATTCAGACACTGTCGCAAGCGGAGCCTTACGAGTTGGCTGAGGGGAACAGCACATTCACGTTCGCGCTATACCCGGTGTATTTGCATGGTGAAGCGTATCTGGCGACTAAACAAGGGTCCGCAGCGGCAGTGGAATTTCAAAAGATCTTGGACCGTGCGGGGGTTGTCGGAAACGCGCCGATTGGGGCGTTGGCGCATCTTGAGCTGGGACGGGCGTACGCAATAGCCGGCGATAACGCGAAGGCGAAGATCGCATACCAGGATTTCCTGGCGCTATGGAAGAACGCGGACCCGGATGTTCCGATTTTCAAGCAGGCGAAAGCGGAGTACGCGCAGTTGCAAACGAAGCTGCAGTGATTCTTTTCAGTGAGGGAGTCAGTCATGCGGAGTCATCTGGTGGCAATCCTTCGAGTAATGGTGTGTGCGCTCGCTGTGATCCTGCTCGCGCCGCACAGGCTTGCAAGCCGGCCGCAAAACCAAACGAACGAGCAAGAGATTTGGAGCCTCGAGCACGCATACTGGCGTTACGCGCAGGACAACAACTTACAGGCGTATCTGGGTCTGTGGCACAAGGATTTCCTTGGTTGGCCGCTTAGCAATGCGGCGCCAGTCCGTAAGGACCACATCACCGATTGGCTGACCTCGCAGACGAGCAAGGGTATAAAGTTCAGGGAAGTGGAACTCAAACCCGCCTCGATGCAGATGAATGGCAATGTCGCAGTGGTTTATTACTGGGACAAATATAAATGGCTGGACAAGAACGGCAAGGAAATCCCCGGTACCTCGCGAATCACGCACACATGGCTCAAAGACGGAAACGATTGGCGGATCATCGGCGGTATGTCGATGGCCGAGCCGCAGAAATAGGCAAAGGTCTCTGGGGCTGGAGCCGATTGAGGTGTCTATTGACTTGTCTGTAAGGCGTTGTTACCATTCGTATGCTGCTGAACAGGCAGCGCTTATCCAGAGTGGCTGAGGGGACAGGCCCTAGGAAGCCACAGCAACCTGGTCCGAGAACCAAGGTGCTAATTCCTGCCCAGTGGGGAGAGATAAGATCCTCAACTGACCTCACCGGTCATTGAAGATTCAACTCCCAAACTGAATTACCAGACGTGCAGGATGCCGTGTACTTCGGCGGAGCCTGCGAGTCGCTGCTTTGCAGTTGGAACGAATGCAGATCCCCGCGCCGTTTCTCGGAATGGGCTGGATGACGACATCAGAGGGAGTGAGAAATGAAATTCGCAACGAAGACGATTCACGCGGGCCAGCCGTCGGAACCTGAAACGGGAGCGCTGGTCGCGCCGATATTCCAGACCTCCACATACGAGCAGGAAGCGCCCGGGCACGACAAAGGGTTTTCT
>JASHRM010000314.1 GCA_030037315.1 Candidatus Acidiferrales bacterium | reverse complement strand
CGAGAAGATTTTGTTCGTGACGGAGCCGACGCGGGCTAGGAAATTAAAATCGGCGCATGAGCTTACGCTGGTCATCACACCGTTCGTGATTTTGGCGCCCCGGGACCCCTGCCGTCCCTTGGATAAATCCACGCCAGCTAACGGGGCGCCGAGGTCAAATAGTCCTATTGTAAATTGCCGGAGCCAGTTAGGCTCATAGTCACCAATGAAAACCTCGCTTGTTCTGTCGTCATTCTGAATCAGCGTTTCAGAAAGCTTCGTGGATTTTACTTCGCGTCGCCACTTATTCGGGGAGATCCAATATTCTTCGATTTCGGCGTCATGGGTGTCGTTGTCTCGATCCGTACTCTCGAGAGTCTTCGCCTTCAGATGAAACGGTACAGAACCAGGCAGTGTGATCTGCGATTCTTCTATCGCGTGTTGCGGCTGACCAGCGAGCGAAAATACATCGGAGATTGCTGGGCATGCTATCGCAAATATCGAAATAGCGCACAACAAAAGATAGTAACGTCGCATCGAAACGGTTTATCGCACAGGAATCTTACTCTGGCAAGCGCAACAGGATCCACTCGGTGCTGCCGGATTTGCCTCATTTGCTGTGACTCGCCCGTGCGCGTATAATTTTCTGTTTACGCACATGCCGTCGGAATCGACTGAGCACCCGTCCGCCATGAATGCCCCCCTGCCCCGCGGAGCTGCGCCCACGGCCGCTGGGGACGCGGAAGAAATCCGCGTTCGCGGCGCGCGAGTCCACAACCTGAAAAATATCGACGTAACCATCCCGCATAACGCCCTAACCATCGTCACCGGAGTGTCCGGCTCGGGCAAATCCAGCCTCGCTTTCGACACACTCTATGCCGAAGGCCAGCGGCGCTACATTGAATCGCTTTCGGCCTATGCGCGCCAGTTCCTCGAACGCATCGAGAAGCCCGACGTCGACGAAATTACGGGCATCGCGCCGGCTATTTCGATCCGGCAGAAAAATTCCACGCGGAACCCGCGATCGACCGTCGCGACGGCTACGGAAATTTACGATTACCTGCGCTTGCTATATGCACGCACGGGCCACACCTTCTGCCTGAAGTGCGGCGAAGAAGTTCGCAAAGACACGCTCGACGAAATCGCCGCGCGTGTGCTCGCGTTGCCCGAAGGTTTGCGTTTTTACGTCCTCTATCAGTTGAGACTTGAAGCCGAGCCCAGTGATGGACGCAAATCACCGCTTTCGATCCAGCGCGCTCGCAAAACGGCGGGGCCTGGCGCCGACCTGATTCGCCAAACTCTGATCAGTGTGCGAAAGCGCGGCTTCAACCGCTTGTTCCAGTCTGGCCGCGTATTCGAGTTTGCCACGCCCGAAGATCTGCTGGATGTGGACTTCTCAAAGCCGGTGTACGTGCTCGTCGACCGGCTGGCGCTGTCGCCGGAAATTCGCTCGCGGCTAATGGACTCGATCGAAATCTGCTACCGCGAAGGCCGCGGCGAAGCAATCCTGCAATTCGTGAAGGATTCGGACTCGAATCCCCGAGTTCCCGACCGGCTCATCTTCAATGAACGCTTCGAGTGCAAGAAATGCGGCGCGCTCTACCAGGAGCCGGAACCGCGTCTTTTCTCGTTCAACAATCCTTACGGCGCGTGCCCGCGCTGCCAGGGATTTGGCAACACCATCGATTTCGACCTCGACCGCGTGATTCCGGACAAAAGCAAGTCTCTCGCCGAAGGCGTCATCGATCCATGGACCAAGCCTCGTTATCGCCAGCTTGCCGTGGAAATGCGCAGCTACGCCAAATCGAAAGGAATTCCGCTCGATGTTCCCTGGCGCGATTTAACCGCCGCGCAGCGAAACGCAATCGTCGAAGGCGACCGCAAGGAAGACTTCCCCGGCGTCAAAGGCTTTTTTGCCTGGCTCGAGCGCAAGAAATACAAACTTCACGTGCGCGTCTTTCTGAGCCGCTATCGCGGCTACGCGACGTGTCCCGATTGCGGCGGCACACGCCTGCGCTCCGAGGCTCGCGCGGTGAAAATCGCGGGGCGCTCGATCACCGAAGTCTGCCAGATGACGGTGAAAGAGGCGCGCCCATTTTTCGACTCGTTGCAACTCAGCCCCGCCGAAGCCGTGATCGCCGACAAAGTACTTGAGGAAATTCAGCAGCGCCTTCGATTCCTCGACGAAACCGGCCTCGATTACCTTACGCTCGACCGGCTTACCTCCACTCTTTCCGGTGGCGAAGCGCAGCGCATCCAGCTCGCCACGTCCCTGGGCTCGCATCTCGTCGGCGCGCTCTACGTGCTCGACGAGCCTTCGATCGGTTTGCATCCGCGCGACACTGGGCGCCTGATCGAAATTCTGAAAGGTCTGCGCGATCTTGGAAACACCCTTCTCGTCGTCGAGCATGATCCAGACACGATTCTCGCTGGCGATATGATTTTGGATTTGGGACCCGGCGCGGGCGAACACGGCGGCGAACTCGTGTTTTCCGGCACGCGCGAGCAGCTCCTGGCCAGCCCGCAATCGCTTACGGGCCGCTACTTGCGTGGCGATTTGAAAATCGCTGTGCCGCAACATCGTCGCAAGCCGCACGGAAAATTTCTGCGCATCTTTGGCGCGCGCAGCCATAATCTGCAGAAAATTGACGTAATGATTCCGCTCGGCATGCTGGTCGCCATCACCGGCGTTTCAGGTTCGGGAAAATCCACATTGGTCCACGAAGTAATTTTCAAAGGCCTCGAGGCTAAGCGCACTGGGGGCAATTACCGCGAAGCCTGCGACCGCATTGAGGGCGATAACGCGATTCAGGCTGCCGAAATGGTCGACCAGTCACCGATCGGCCGCACGCCACGATCGAATCCTGCAACTTACTTGAAAGCTTTCGACGCCATTCGCGAAGTTTTCGCGGCCACTCCCGAAGCGCGCAAGCGCGGGCTCACCTCCGGCCATTTTTCGTTCAATATTCCCGGCGGCCGCTGTGAAGCTTGCCAGGGCGACGGCACCGTCACCGTCGAGATGCGTTTCCTTGCGGATGTGGAGCTCGTTTGCGAGGAATGCCGTGGCACGCGCTACAAAAGCAGCGTGCTGGAAGTTCGCTATAAAGACAAAAACATTCACGAAGTTTTGCAGATGACCGTTCGCGAAGCGCTTTCATTCTTCGCGGCGCATCCAAAAGTCACGTCGCGCCTCCGCCTCTTGGACGAGGTCGGCCTCGGCTATTTGCGTCTCGGACAATCCGGCACCACTCTTTCGGGCGGCGAGGCACAACGCCTGAAACTCGCCGCGCATCTGACGCGCCAGGATAATTCCGGGATCCTTTACATTTTCGACGAGCCAACCACCGGCTTGCACTTTGACGATATTCAGAAGCTGCTGACGGCGTTCAAGAAACTGATCGAGGGCGGTGCTTCCGTGCTGATTATTGAGCACAATCTCGACGTGATTAAGTCCGCAGATTGGGTGATCGATCTCGGCCCCGAAGGCGGCGATCGGGGCGGCCACGTTGTCGCGGCGGGAACGCCAGAGCAAGTTGCGCGGAATTCGCGGTCGCATACCGGCAAGTTTCTCGCGCGCGTGCTCAACGGCCGCAATGGCAACCATCATTCTGAAAAACAGTTTCCGGGCTCGGGTGTGCCTGCCCGTGGGTCAACGCTCACTCGCGCGAATGCTTCGGATTCGGATTTGTAAGCATCACAAAAGTATGCTTCGCCTCTCTCAGCTTGCGGGGTGCTCGGCGATTCTGCTCTTTGCGATGGCTTTTGCCGCGCCCGCTCGCTGTCAGACCACCAGCTCGAGGAAAAGCTACCCCGATTCCGGCGCTCAGGCGCTCAACCACCTGCTTTCAGCTGCTCAGGACGCCGTCAACAAGCAAGACTTCGAGTCGGCCGCCTCCAGCTACAAAGCCTATCTCGAAAAAAAACCGGACGACGCCACGGTTCACTACAATCTTGGCTACGTCTACGCGGCTTTAAAGCGGCCCTCCGACGCGAAACTGGAATTCCAAAAGGCGATTTCGCTCGATCCGAAAATGGGCCCGGCCTATTTGAATCTGGGCCTCACGCTGCTCCCAACCGACCCGTCGGGCGCTGTCGATCCGCTGCAGCACGCTGTGGAATTGATGCCCGATCAGGCGCATCCGCATTTCCTGCTCGGCGCCGCGCTGGAAAAAAGCGGCAAATTTTCTGACGCGATTTCGCAGTATCAAGCCGCCGAAAAACTCGACGCGAACGACTTCGATGTGAAACTCGCCCTGGGCCGCACTCTGCTGGCGGCAAATCGCCCCACGGAGGCGGAATACGTCCTGCGCGCCGCGCTCCCTGCACATAAAGATTCCGCCGAACTCCATCTGAACCTCGCCCAGGCTCTTCTCGCTGAAGAAAAGTCTGGAGCTGCCGCGGATGAATTAGGCGCATATCTGGCATTACAACCAAATAACCGGGCCGCCCGCGTCTCTAGGGCCGCGCTTCTAATCGACGCCGGAAGACTGGACGACGCGCTAAGAGAACTCGATCACGCAGCGGCATCTGGCCCCGAAGATTTTCGAGCCTTGCAACTGAGAGCGCAAATTTACTGGCAGCGCAAACAATACGATCAAGCTTTGCCAGTTCTGCAAAAGGCTGCTGCACTTCAGCCCCAGGACTCTAATATCGCCGCTCTTTTGGGTCATGTTTACGTTCAAAAGAAACTTTATCCTGACGCCGTGCAGGAGCTTTCCATCGCCTACCGAGCCAATCCCAAGGCCACGGACGTTCTCGTCGACCTCATCGCCGTCGAATATCAGGTGAAAAATTACTCGACCACGCTGCAATTGCTCGATGCGCTGGCCAAGCAGAAGGATTTGCCTCCCGAAAGCTGGTACATCCGTGCAAGTTGCCACGACAACCTCGGCCAGCCGTTTGACGCTCTCGAGGCGTACAGAAAATTTCTCGATCTCAACAAAGACCAGAACAGCGACATGTACTTTGCCGCAACCGAGCGTGCCCGTGTATTGGCCAGGGAGCTAAAAGGGAAAAAGAGGTAGACGGTTGAAGCGCGCGTCTCGAATTTGCAAGGTCCTTTTCGCCGCTGCCCTTTTTGCCTCCTTCGCTTTCGCTCAGGACCGAACCGCGGAGCTGCGGGGCCGGTTCGCTCACGAATCGAATCCGGTCCGCAAGGCGAAACTTTTGCCCGACCTCGGCGTCGCCGAGTTCGATCAAATCGCCCAGGATGCCTCCAACGACAACATTGCCGATGCGCTTTCGCTCGCCTCGCGTTATCGTGATGAAGCCAGATCGTGCGTCACGGGCCTGGATGCAACCCACGTCGATGCGGCCAAGCATCCAAATGGATTCAAGCAGCTGCAAATTTCGGTGCAAGAATCATTGCGGCGATTGGACGCCGATCTGCATGAAATGACCGCCGACGATCAGGCGCAATTCGCATCCGTTCGCCAGGACTTGGTCGATATGAATCACCATTTGATCGAAGAGCTTTTCCCGGCAGGCTCCTCGGGCAAACACGCGAAGAAACCCGGATAGGAGAATCCGATGCGGCGCTTCCTTGCCATCTCAGCGATTTTTGTCAGCATGTTGATCGCCGGCCGGCCAGCGCTGGGTGCGGGTCAGAATCCTTCTAATCCTCAGCAACGGGATTATCTCACCGATGAAGAAGCTGACCAGATTCGTGAGGTGCGCACGCCGTCGGAGCGCATCAAGTTATACCTTGCCTTCGCTGAAGACCGTCTTAAGAAATTCGACTACGAATTGCACCGCCCCACGCCTGAGGCCCGCGAGGCGGAAGTGCTGAATAATCTGCTCAATGGATATTCCGGCTGCGTGGATGACGGCGCCGACCAAATCGACTTGGCGCGCGAAAAACAGATGGACATTCGCGAGGCGCTCAAGCAGATGAAAGCCAAATACACGCAGTTCCTCGCGCAACTCCAGAAATACGATCAGGGCGCTCCGGGCCTCGATTCGTATCGCGACACACTCGAGGACGCAATCGACGGAACGAAGGACGCGCTTTCCGACGTCGATGACGCCTCCAAGGAAATGCTTCCGCCGCCCGTGCGGAGAAAGCAGTGAAGGACACTCTTCGCTCGCAGCGCTCGGTGCCCGGTGGGGAGCGCGTCTTTCTGCGGATTTACACGAGGCTCGGATGTTCCGGCAGGCCTCCCCGATTTGTCGTCGACTATCACCCTTACGTCGACCTCACTCACACGATTCGCGTTCGCGAAGACACGGCTTACGTTCGCTTATCCGATATTCTCGAAAACGCTCCCCTGTTAATTGTCGAAGCCGCCGCCGCGATTCTTTT
>JASHRM010000313.1 GCA_030037315.1 Candidatus Acidiferrales bacterium | reverse complement strand
TCGGAAATCTGCGGGCTCAGGTATTTTTCCTTGAGTTCTTCGATGACCCCGTCGACCAGGACCGAAGCTGCCTCCTGCTCCAGATAGTTCATTTCACTGGCGAGCTCGCGGGAAAGGGAAAGCGTGCGCCTGTAGACCACGGTAAATTCCTGGCGGAATTGGTCGTATTTGCGCTCGAGCTCTTCGGCAACGGTATTTTCGAGTTTCCCTTCCTGCACCATCTTTGGGATTTCCTCGATCGGAACCATTTGACCTTCGAGGACGGGAAAAATCTCAGGCAGGGCGACCGCGCCGACCTGCATACGGCCGAGGGCAAACTGATCTCGCGCGATGCGGCGGGTGAAATCGTCCATCAACTCCTTCTCGCGCTGGGTAAAGCGCTCGACGATCCGTGTTTTCTGGCGCTGAAACGGTTCGCCTTCGAATACCTGCGGAATTCTGCGGCGGAGGAAGTCGATGCCCGAATCCACTTCTTTTTTGAAAGCATTGGCTTGGCCGCGCGGCAAGGTGAGCAGGCGCGGCCGGTCGGCGTTCTTGAAATTATTCACGTAGCAGCGATCCGGCGCGAGCTCCGTATCCGGATGCAAGTCTTCGACCATCCGCACGATCATGCCGCCGCGGCTGGTACCGGAAAGGCCGCACACGAAGAGGTTGTAGCCGGAAGCTTTCATCTCGACGCCCATGCGCAGCGCGCGCAAGGCGCGTTCCTGGCCGATGTCGCCTGCTACGGGATCGATCTCAGCCGTAGTGTCAAATGGCAGATTGACGGGATTGCAACGCCATCGCAGCCGATCCGGCATCAGACTGGCGTGAGCTGGTTTGTGGTTCTTCGAGGTCCGGCGTGGCATCAGAAGTTGTCCGAAGGGCGCTACTCTAGCACGCTCATCGGCTAGTTCGCACTCGCGGTAGCCTTCTTGCTAACGGATCGCCGCGGGGGAACATACAGATCGAGCAGACTCACAGCCAGCGCTACGACGATTGGCCCAAGCACGACCCCGAGCAATCCAAATGCGGTGATTCCTCCCACGACACCGATGAATACCAGCAGGCCACCCAGCTGCGTGTCTTCACCGATCAGCAGCGGGCGCAAGAGATAATCAACGCCCGAAACAATCAAGATGCAAAGAACCAGCAGCACGATACCGCGGCCCATGTGCCCGCCGACAATCAGGCTGATCGATAGCGGGACCCAAATAATGGCCGAACCAACTGCAGGGAGGAACGAGAAGAAACCCATCATCACGCCCCAGAAGAGAGGTGCCTTCAGTCCTGTCGCCCAAAAGGCCAGAGCCCCGAGGCCGCCATGGGCCACTGCTGCAAATACACTGGACGTGACGCTCGCAAAAATCAATTGATGCGCCTGTTTCAACATGTGCTCGCGATGGGTGAATTCGAAGGGCAGCAATTCCTTAAGGCGCCTCACCATGGGCTCGCCGTCGCGGAAGAGATAAAACAGAGCAAAAATCGTGACGCACACGTGAAAAAAGAATAAGGCTGTGTGCTCGACGATGGTTCCAAGCTTGGTGACGATGTAACCCGCAGCCACGCCGCCGTAGTGGCGCAATGTAGTCGGCAGATCGTCGGAGCCCAGATCCGGAAACCAATTCTGCAGGCGCGCCCAAAGTTCGTCCAATTTGACGAAGCGACCATTCGCGAGCCCTTTCTGCATTGCTTGCACCGCGTCGACGCCCTGATGCACGAAGGCGATGACCACAAATACCATCGGCACGATGATCACAAGCGTTACGCCAATTGTGCTAACGAAAGCCGCAGTTGTGTCTCCCCAGCGCCGGGCCAGACGGCGATAGACGGGGTAGGCGACGACAGCGAACACCACGGCCCAGGCCAGGGCAGCGATGAAGGGCACGAAAACCTGGTAGACGAGATATCCGAGGAATCCTACGAGCACGTAGAAAAGCAGGGTCGCAAGACGTTTCTGCGAATTGGGTTCTTCGGCCACAGGCACCTCGCACCGGCCCGTTAAAACTGATAAATGCTACCTGAATCCGTCGATGCTGTCGTCTTGAGTAGCGGGGTTGCGAGGAAGGCGGCACGTTAGTTTGCGCGCCGTCTGCTCGGGCCTGTTTAATGAGGCATTTGGGGAGGAACGAGCGTCGAATCGAGACGATGCGCTTCGCTGAATTCGCGCGAAGCTTCGTCGTAGGACCTCATGTTGTAGAGCGCCATTCCGAGATTGAAATGCCCCTGGGCAAAATTGGGCCGCAGCTGGGTCACTTGCCTGAAGTTATCTGCCGCCGCCCGAAAATCCGTCTTATTGAAGAGAATTGTGCCGAGATTGAATCGTGCGTTCGCATTGTCTGGCTGCGCGGCAACGAGTTTTTCGAAAATCGGCTGTGCGCCGGACAAATCGCTCATTTGCATCAGAGCGGTCCCTAAGCCGAAGAGGGCTTCGGGCAGGTCAGGCTGGACCGCTAGTGCCTTGCGAAAAGCATCGGCCGCGTCTTTGGCTTGATTTTGGACGAGATAGGCATTGCCGACGCTGCACAACGCATACGTCGAGCGAGGATCGAGCGCGAGCCCCTTCTGATACATCGCGATCGCGTCGGCAAAACGATTTTCGTCTTGATACACGCGAGCAATGCCAAACATCGCTTCGGGCTGGTCAGGCTTCAGCTCCAGGCTTTTCTGGAAGTCGGCGACCGCTTCATCGAGCTTTTTCTCGCCGTAAAGCTGCTGGCCTAGATTCAGCCAGGACGCCGGATCTTTCGAATCGCTGGATGCGACTTGCCGGTACGCCGTTGTTGCGTCGCCACCTTTTGCGGTGTGAGTAAGCACAGCCGCGTAGTCGGCGCGCACGTCCGGGTCCTTGGGAGCAATTGCGAGCGCACGCTGGAGAACGGCGGCTGCTTCGTCCCATTGCTGCTGTGAGCCGAGAGCAGTGCCGAGATTGAGGAGCGCGTCCACATAGCGGGGCGAAATGGCCAGAGCTTTGTTGTACGCCGCAATCGCCTCATCAACGCGTCCGGCGGCAAAAAGGGAGGCGCCCATGCCATTCAGAGCCTCTTTGTTTTGGGGATCCATCGCCAGTGCCTTCTGATAGGCGGCAATCGAATCGTCGTATTTTTTCTCGTGATAGAGGACCAATCCGATATTGCTTTGCGTGATGGGATTTTTCTCGTTGTATTTCGAGGCCAGTATCAGAGCCTGCGCCGCTTCATCGTATTTTCCCTGGGCATCGAGCGCGAGGCCGAGATTCGCTAAAGCTTCCGGAAACGCGGGCATGATCGCGAGGGCCTGGCGATAGAGAGCGATTGCGTCGTCCAGCTTGCCGGCACCTTGGAGAGTCACGGCTTTGTTGTAGAGGGCAGCGGCGGCGTTGGATTGCTGCGCAGAAACGCGCCGAGATTGGGCCCGGGCCGCAGAGCAAAAAGAAATCAGGGTGAGAAAAAGGGCGAGACGCAAACCCGTGTCGATGAGCGCTCTAGGCATCGGTAAAATCCCCCCGACTCGTGACGCGAGATTAACACAAGCCGTGCCCAGCGTAGTTAACTCTGGCTTGAAGTGGCGTTTTGAGTTACGCTCTGCGCCTCTAAACGGAGTCTCTATAGCGCCGCGGTGTTTGGGATTGATGCCTACCTCGTTGAGGTCGAGGTAGATGTTGGGCCGGGCCAAGCGGGAATTTTCAACGTCGTTGGCTTGCCTGACAATGCTGTTCGCGAAAGCCGCGAGCGCATCAAAGCGGCGCTGCGAAACTGCGGCTTCGAATATCCCTCCTACCAGACCGTCACCGTAAATCTTGCGCCCGCGGATATCCGCAAGGAAGCTCGGCCTTTGATCTGCCGATGGCTTTGGGGCTGCTGAGGTGTCCGGGCCGCTGCTCGACCGGATTGATATTCAGATTGAGGTGCCGGCAGTGAAATACAAGGAGTTGCGAGGGAGCACGGAAATAGAAAGTTCTGCCTGCGTGCGGGAACGAGTGCTGCGAGCGCGGCAGATTCAACTCGAGCGATACAAAGACGAAAAATGGGTTTACGCCAATGCCCAAATACCTCCGAAACTGATCCGAAAACATTGCGCGATTTCTCCTGAGGGCGAAAAACTGCTGGAAACGGGCTATCCAGCGGCTCGGACTTTCCGCGCGGGCGCACGACCGGATTCTGAAGGTTTCGCGCAGGATCGCCGATTTGGAAGCTGCAACTTCTATCGCTCCCAAGCATCTAAGTGAAGCAATCCAATACAGAACCCTGGATCGCACCTATTGGGCGTAAATGATGGCGCCTAATGACACATAGGTCATCGCGTTGACGATTTCCTGATGGCTGGTGTACTATCCTAAGGTTTCGGTGGAAACGGTCGAGGGGTGTTCTGCATCCTAGTATACGTGTATCCGTAGGGCGCGAAACGAGTTGGCGCAAGCACCAAAGACCGGCTGGGGTTTCAGGCAATCGTCTCGTTCTTTCGTCCACAACGCAATTCGATTGGGAAAAGGTCCGGGTGTCTGACGACGCCGGTCCTTACAAATTCTATCGGCGCGCCGAATCGGGTCATAAGGGGAATTACGAGTGACGCTGGCTCTTGAAGAAAAATACGATCAAGTAAGGCAGCTCATCGCCATGGGCAAGGAGCGGGGTTACCTGCTCTATGATGAGGTCAACGACATTCTGCCTGCCGAGGTCCATTCCTCGGAAGAAATCGACGACTTGCTCTCGACGTTTGAGCGCTACGGGATCGATGTGTACGAAGATCTTTCGAGCGCGAAGGCCGCGCTTGCCGCCGCAGATGGCGACGGCGCCGAGCCTGTGAAGGAAGATTCTTCGTCGGCGTCTGGGGCCGACGATGGTGATCTTGACCTCACACCCGGAACTCTCGAAAAAACGAACGATCCCGTTCGCATGTACTTGCGCGAGATGGGCACCGTTCCGCTGCTGACGCGCGAAGGCGAAGTGGCGATCGCGAAGCGCATTGAGCGCGGCCAACTGCTCGTGCTCAAGACGATTACGCGAGCGCCGCTGATCTTGAAGGAACTGCTGCAGGTCGGTGAGGATTTGCGCAACGGCTCGCGTTCGATCAAGGAAATCGTCCAGTT
>JASHRM010000312.1 GCA_030037315.1 Candidatus Acidiferrales bacterium | reverse complement strand
CGTCGACCGTATACCCCGTGAAGGTTGGACGGTCACAGAGATTTTCCATGCCGGCGCGGCAGTATTCGCAGGTTTGGTCCGTTTTGTGAAGCCAAGCCACGCCAACTCGCGTGCCAACCTTGAAGCGGTGCGCATCCTTGCCTAGTTTTTCGATGATACCGACGATCTGATGTCCCGGAATCACGGGCGATTTCTTCGGCGGCAGTTCGCCTTCGATCACGTGAAGATCGGTTCGGCAAACTCCGCACACCTTTACCCGAATGAGGATTTCGCCGAGCCCCGGATCAGGTACGGGCGCGTCTGCGAATTCGAGCGGGTTGTTTTCAATGGGAGCCGGGGCGCGAAGCAGGCAAGCCTTCATGGCGATCTCTCAATACCAAAATGCACCCGTGCTGCGGAACGTGCCACAAGAAAATTGCGTTGATACGATTGACTCGCGATACTGGTGCGCGGACAATCGCGTCGATTCACCCACGGAGGAGGAATCGTGCCCGCAAAAACATTGCTCCTTGCGATTCTAATTGTTATTTTGTCCACCCAAGCGATCGCGCAAGGCCGAACCGCGGCTGCTGCCACAACCAAACAAGATGAGCGGGCGATCCGCGACCTCGAAACCAAGTGGGAACTCGCATGGAATCGCCACGACGTGACGGGGATGGTGAGCACTTACGCGCCCGATTCGGACGCGGTGAATCTGGCAGGAGAATGGTTCAAAGGGCGCCCTGCTTTCGAAAAGAGTCTGGAAGAATTGCATTCCGGCAAGACGAAAGCGAGCGTGTGGAAAACCGGAGAAGTTCACATCAAATTCCTGACGCCGAAAATCGCAATCGTCCACGTCTACGTCGAATCGCGCGGCGACAAAAATCCCGACGGCAGTCCGATGGCCCCGCGTCACGTGATTCTGACGCGAGTTGATGTGAGGCGCGGTGGCACATGGCTCATTCTCGCTTCCCAGGCAACGAATATTGTTCCCCGCGCCACGGCGAACCTATATCGGCCGGGCCTAGGAAACGAAGGTCAGTGATGCAATTGCTTCGGCCCGAATCGCTCATTGCCACAATCCCGTGCGGTCGCGTAGGATTTCTTCATGCGTTTCGGCGTGTCGCTCCTCCTACTGCTTGCGCTTGCGCCTGCGCCCGCGCCAGCCCAAACGAAATCGAAGCCGCCGGCCAGCCGCCTCGGAATGACTTGCGACCAGGTCCTGAAGATGAGCTCGACCGAGTGGATCGCTTATTCCCGCGATCATTCTGTCGACGCGGCTGCAGCCATCAAGGCTTACGGTGTCTGCTACGACGCTCGAACGAATGCACTTGCCGGCCGGTTGGCCAGGTCGGGACGAGGCCCTTCGGCGCGTGCGAAGGCGGACTTTCAGGACTTCGATAAGTCGATTCAAGATTTCTCCACGAAGGTGCTCGCATCGGCGGCGCCACCCGCGGACGCGGTGAAATCGGCGCTTGCCGCGCTGTACGAGAAGCAATTCCGATACGATTTTTATGAAGGTCACGAAATAAGACCGGTCAGCAAACCGAAGGCCGCGAGTGCAAAGGAACCGGCGAACGAACCAAAAGCCGCCACTCAGTCAACCCAAGCAGCGTCGGCCGCCTCTCGAGTCGCAGATGCGGACGAACGGGCCAACAATGTGGATGAAATGACGAGAGCGAAAAACCGTTTCGGCGAACTGCTGGGAGCATTGCCAGACGATAAAATTCACGAACTGCATGAGGCATTCGGCAGAATTCTCGGGCTGCATTCCGAAGGTCCTGAGACACAGCTCGCCGTTTATCGATACGCGATCTTTCTTATGGAATTATCGGAGAATCCTGCCTCCCAAGATGACTCGTCTCAAAAGTCCTTTTCTGCGCCACCGTTTTGAGTTATGGCGCGCATGCACGCTGGATTCGATTCAGCCACTTCGGTTATAACCTTTAAGAATGTCCGCGCCCGCAATTCTCGTTGAAAATCTCGAGAAATATTTTCCTCCGGCGCTGTCAGGCTGGCGAGCCTTGTTGCAACCGGTCAGCCACGCCACCGAGCGAGCGCTCGCTGGAATTTCGTTTCGCGCGGAGCATGGCGAATCGGTTGCGGTGATTGGTCACAATGGTGCGGGGAAAACGACGCTGCTGCGAATCCTGGCAACGCTGATTGCGCCCACGCGTGGCCGCGCGTCGATTGGCGGTTTCGATGTTGAGCACCAGGGCCGTGACGCGCGGAAGCTGCTGGGTTATCACACTGGTGGAGACGAAGGCTTCTATGCGCGGCTCAGTGGGCGCGAAAATTTGGCGTTTTTCGCTTCGATGAACAACCTGACCGGATCAGAGTCGCGGGGAAAAATCGATTCAGTCGCCAGCTGGCTCCGAATTTCCGAGGAACTCGATAGGCAGGTACGAACTCTTTCGACCGGGATGGTGCACCGGTTGGGATTGGCGCGCGCGCTGATTCATGGGCCGTCCGTGCTCCTGCTCGATGAGCCCACGCGCAGTCTCGATCCGCTTTCGGCCGCGGATTTTCGGCGGCTGCTTCGCGATGAGCTTGTGAAGCGGCGTGGCGTCACTCTATTTTTCGCGTCACATGCGCTCGATGAAGTGGAGGCCATTGCCGACCGCGTCATTCTGCTCGATCAGGGGACAATAGCAGCTTGCGATGCTCCTTCCCGATTGCGCGCGAGCACAGGAGCCTCGACCTTCGAGGAAGCGATTGCATCGATTGCGCGCTCTGCCTTGCCGGCTACTGCCACACCCTAAAAAATGCGAGAGCTCCGAAAAATCGCTGTCTTTTTCTTCCGAGACTTCGCCATTGCACGCGGCTATCGCGGCGCTATCGTGCTCGAAACGGTCGAAGCGCTCTTCGGCGTCGCCACGTTCTATTATTTGTCCCGTTTTATCGATAGTCCGATGCTGGACTCTTCGCTTCCACCGGGAAGCAACTACTTCGCGTTTGCGCTGGTGGGCTTTGCGTTTTTCGACTACCTGAGTGTTGCTGTCACAGCGTTCGATGCGAGCATCGAAGAGGCCCGGCAGAATCGCACGCTCGAGGCGCTCCTTGTAACTCAGACGCCGCTTCCGGTGATTATTTCGGGATCGGCGGCATATCCTTTTGCTTCGCTCGCGCTTCGCACGGTCGTTTATCTTGCTTTTGGAGCGTTTTTTTTCGACTTCGCTCCCCGCCAAGCGAATTGGATTGGGGCTATCGTCATCCTACTGGCCTCAATTTTGGCGTTTGCCGGCTTGGGAATTCTTGCCGCGAGCTATCAGATTCTCTTCAAGCGCGGCAATCCGGCAAAATGGCTCATCCTCGGAGTTGCGGGTCTTGTCGGCGGAATGATGTATCCGGTCGCGGTGCTTCCGGCGTGGCTGAGATTTATCGCGCGCCTGATTCCCGTGACTTATTCGTTGGAGGGGATGCGTGCGGCGCTGCTAATGGGTGCGAACTGGACAATCCTTTGGCGTTATTTCGTAGCCTTGCTGATTTTTGCCGTGATTTTGATTCCCCTGTCGTTTCTGGTTTTCGCGTGGGCCGTGCGCCGCACAAAAGTGACGGGCACCCTAACGCACATTTGACAGTTTCGCTCCGACCCTCGGCGTTGGACGCTTGCGATGAAAGTCACCGTACAGTAGAGTTTTTCCGTCGGCAAACGCGTGATGAAAATCCCTATCCTCGATCTGAAGGCCGAATACGCCGAGCTGCGGGACGAAATCCTTCCCGCGCTTGATCGCGTTTGCCAGAAAGCCGCGTTCATTCTGGGGGAAGAGGTTGAAGCCTTCGAGCGAGAATTCGCGGACTTTTGTGGCACAAAGCATTGCGTCGCGATGGCGAACGGTACGGCAGGGTTGCACGTTGGCTTGCTGGCGCTCGGTGTGCAGGCCGACCACGAAGTCATTACCACCCCTAATACATTTGCAGCAACGGCGGAAGCGATCACATATTGCGGAGCTGTGCCAGTTTTCGTCGATATAAATCCCGCGACTGCGAATATCGATCCGAAACTAATCGAGCGGGCGATTACGCCTCGCACGCGAGCCATTCTGCCGGTGCATCTTTACGGGCGTCCGGCTGATATGGACGCGATTCGCGAAATTGCCGACCGGCACAAGTTGCGTGTGCTGGAAGATGCCGCGCAGGCGCACGGCGCGCGCTACAGAGGACGGCGAGTCGGCGGGCTCGGCGACGCGGCCGCTTTCAGTTTTTATCCCACGAAGAATCTGGGCGCGTATGGAGAAGCGGGCGCGATCACAACGAATGACGATCAAATCGCGAAGTTCGCGCGCGCGGCGCGTTCGCACGGCCAGACGGCGCGCTACGAGCATGAATTTGTCGGCTACAACTATCGCCTGGAGGGCTTTCAAGGCGCCGTTCTGCGAATCAAGCTGCGCCGCTTGTACAACTGGACGGCGCGCCGCGAGGAGATCGCTCGCGCGTACCGAGAAGCCTTCTCCAAAATGCGAATCGAAATGCCTGTGGATGATCCGCGTGACGAGTGCGTTTACCACCAATTCGTGATTTACGCGAGCAATCGCAACGCGGTGATTTCCCAACTTGCCGCACAGGGAGTTGAAACGGTTGTGCATTATCCCAGGCCGGTGCATTTGCAGCCGTCCTACTCCTCGCTCGGACTGCCGCCGGGAACGTTTCCTCACGCCGAGCGCGCGTGCGAACGCGTGCTCAGTTTGCCTCTGCGGCCGAATCTAACGGCGGAAGAAGCGGCCTACGTGACGAATGCAGTTCGCGAAGCAGTGGGCGAAAAGCCGGAAATTCAGGCGAAACGCGCGACCTGATCAGGCGTTCGCGCCGCTCGCGAATTCGTTTCGTGAAGGCGGCGTTTCCCCGGTTTCGCGATTTGATGCAGGCGTGAATCCCACGGACCCGGCGGGATTCGCACTGCGGTCCCGCAACATATCCGAAAGGCCCTGGAAAAACTGGGAGCATGATTCGCGCAGGGATTGATCCGCTGACCGAATCAGCGATTCCGTGGCTTTCTGGCCATGCTCGTTCAGCCGGCGAATCGAAAGCACCAGCCAGGAATCGCCGGAACTTTGCAGGCGGCTTTCGTATTGCTCCGCAACTTCGTTGCTGGTTTTGTGAAGACGCTCGGTAAATTCCTTATCGTGCGAATCGCGCTGGGCTCGATAGCCATCGAGGGCTGATGAGAATTCCGTTGAGAACGCCGCGCGGCCTTCGGCGAGACTCGCCTGCGCTTGTTCCGCCATTTGCGCGCTGAATCGATCGACGAGGGACCGCACATCGGTTTCGAGGCCTCCCAAGACCTGATCGGTGAAGCGCTCAACATCCTTCTCGCGTTCCTTGAGAGCCTCGCGGCTTGCACTTGTAAAGCGCTCCACCTCTTCGTCGGATACGCGGCGAAGCACCTGGCCGAATGACGCAGCCGCAGCTTCGGCCGCCTCATCGATTTGAGCGCACCGGCGTCCGGCAATTTCTCCCGCGGCTTCATCCAGCTGCTGGTGGATTTTGGCGATATGGCTGGTCGTTTGCTCTTCGAGCCTGGAATCCAGGCGTTGAGTTGCTTGCGCAGTCTTCTCCTCGAATGTGGCGCCCGCTGTCGCCATGGTTTGCTCGACGAGCACTTGGAGGCGGGCGCGAGCTTCCTGTTGAAACCACTCAGAGGACCTGCCAATCGATTCGGCTGCGGCATGCGAGGCGCGAACTCCGCTCGCGTCCAGTTCCTCACTCCATTTGCTCAGAGCTTCGCGGCGTGCGGACTCGAAGTCATTGCGAATATTTCCCACAGCCGCGCTCGCCGCCGTGGAGATTTCGCGCTGATTGTTTTCCGACACCTGGCGCAGGCGTTCGCGGTGGAGACGAAGAGCCTGCTCCGTCTCCGCCTCGCGATCCGAGAGGCGCTGCAACAACTCCGAGGTGCGCTCGATATAAGGCGTAATCTTACGATCCACCTCGCTCATCGTGCGCTCGATCAGCTGGTGGCCCAGAGAATCGAGCGCGGGGGCCAAGCGCTGTGGAACGTTCACCGCGAGAGTCTCGGCGCGCCGGTTCATTTCCTCTGTCTGCGCCTGCAGAATATTTTCGAGACGGCGGTGCAGCTCATTCAGCGTATCGTGAGTCGCGGTTTCGAGTTGCGAAGAGTATTCCTTCATCCGCGTTGCGGCGTGTTCGATATCCGCGAGAGACGATCGCGCCCGTGTAAGCTCCTGATCGAGCGCTGACTTGACGTTCGAAACGGTTTCGCGCGCCTCGGAATACATTTGCGTCAGCGGCTCGCGGACCTCAGCCAGGCGGTCCGACATCTTTTGATCGGCGCCCCGCAACGCTTCCTGCGTGCGTCCGGAGAGTTGCTCGACCAGATGATTCACGCTGGTATCGAGAGACGACTGGAGCAGCTCGTTCCATTGCGCTTGCGCGATGGCCATTTCAGATTCCAGGCGCTGCCGCCATGCAGCGATATCCGAATCGGCAAGAGCTTGCTGCTCCTTCGTTTGCTCGTGTCCCGGTTGCTGCGCGCGCGCCGCTTCCACAGCTTCCATTTGCAAACGGGCCTGAGCCACTCGACTAAGCGATTCGAGGGCTGCCTGTTTTTCAAAGCCGAGCGCCTGAGTCTGGCGGCCCAGCTCTTCCACCATCTGGCGCGCCTGTCGTATGCCGCCCTCGAATTCCGAACGCAGCGTACCCAGAAACTCCTCCTGCCTGCCGGAGACTTGAGCGGAGAAATCTTCGCGCAAACTGCCTTCCGTGCGCTGGAGCTCTTCGATCGCGCGGCGCACCTCTTCGGAGGCTCGCACAGCCGCTGCATCGGCAACTTCGCGCGCGCGCCGTTCAAGTTCCGCGGTCCATTGCTGCAAAAGCGGATTGCCTTCAGCGTTCGATTCCGAATCGATTGGTTCAGCGGCGCTATGGTGCAACGGCATATTCGTCATTTCGGGCCCAATTTTCTCCGGATTCACGCCTGAAGTTTCGGCGGTCGCGGGTGATTCATCTGTTCGTAATTGTTCGTGCGATTGCGGTTCCTGAGCAGAGGTTCCGTGATTTTCCCAGTCCTTCGGCGGATCTTCGATCTGCCAAACATTTGCAGGGCTTTCAAGCTCGACGGCGATCTGGAAGAATTCGCGGACAGAATGCGGACGCTGAATCCAGGCAACCCGCGCACGCAGGTTGCGACGTGGCCCCGGCTGCGCCAATTCGAGCGTAATCCAGGTGTTCTTAGGCAGATGATGCTTCGATGAGTAGCGGCACCCGTGGAGATTTACCGCGATCGTCGAGGTGCGCTCCTCGAAAGGCTGCCCCAGAAGGTCAATGCCACGCACGACAACAGGCAGAGACCTGGGGATTCGCTCGCTGCGCCGGCGCTGCGTGCTATGGCTTGAATCTACTTCCGCCACTGGAATCCTCTGAACGGCGATGCGAGAGAATATCACTCTCGCATCGGTTTGCTACTTTTTCTTTGCCGGTTTCTTGCTGCCGACCACGGTGCTTTCGCCTCCGCCCATCGCAGCCAACTGGTCCAGCATGGTTTTGCATTGCGGGGCGTAAGGTCCGTTCGGATCGGTGTCGATACATTTCTGATACGCGTCGGCGGTTCCAGGAGGAATAATGAATGTGACCTTGTCGCCTTCCTGCTTCGAATCGATCATCCCCGTATAGGCGCTGCCAAGCAAAAACCAGGTTTGCGCGTCTTTGGCGTCGGCTGTAGTGGCTTTCTGAAGAGCCGGGATGGCGTCCTTAAACATACCTTTGTTATTGAGCACGATTCCGATGTTCTTCCAGCAGCGTGCGGTGGTGGTGGGATCGAGTGCCGTAGCTTTGTCGCAATCGGCGCCGGCATCGTTGATTTTCGAAGTTGCTGCGGCGGGATCTTTCTCTTCGCCCGCGGCGTTCGCCAGCGATCCGCTGAGTCCTACGTAATACCCGGCCTGTGGGTTCAGGTCGATCGCTTTCTGGTATGCATTGACGCTGTCGTCGAAGCGTCCCGCCAGGTTATAGGCAACGCCAAGGTTGGACCAAACCACAGCGTGGTTTTTCGTGTCCTTCACGCCCACGGACTGCTCAGCTTGCTGGAGTTCCGTGACGGCCGTCTGATAATCGGTATTTAGCTTGTCCTGAATCGCGGCCTTCTGGTCGGCAGGCGCAGCTCGCAACTGTTTTCGCAGTTCGTCGGAATCGGCGATCGCGGCCAAACCGGCGTCCACGTGTGCTTTCATATTCTTAAACTGAGTCTGTTGTTGTTCCTGCTGCTTTTGCTGTTCGGGACTGGGCCCTTGCTGCGCGATGAGTTGCTTGAAATTGATGGTTACGTCCGTCTCCTGATCAGCTTGCACCTGATGCTTTTCCGAATAATTCAGGCCCACCGCCTGCTGCGTCAATGTAAACGTGTACACACCAGCAGACATTCCGATTTGGGAGAATTTGCCATCCTTATCGGTCGTAAGAGTGAAACTGCGGCCCGTATCGCTCTTGAGAACCACGGTCACTCCGGGCCAAGGCTTTCCGTCACGATCAAACACTTGACCTTTAACTTGCGCATTTTGCGCCAAAGCGATTGTAGGAAGAAAAAGTATCAGGGCTAGAAGAATCCAGCCGGGAATCATCCGTTTCATAGCGACATCCTCCCCATCCTTCAAATATGACAATTGGCGCTCGAATGCAAGAATTTATGACGCGACCTGGCTGCGGTAAGCGATCGGGTCGCGCAAGCCCGCTTCTTCAAATGCGCGAAGCCTCAGCCGGCAGCTATCGCATGCACCGCAGGCCTCGTCCTCAAACTGGTAGCAAGACCATGTGAGCTTCAGCGGCGCGCCAAGCTCTGTCCCGCGACGAATAATCTCGCTTTTTTTCAGTGAGATAACAGGGGCCTCGATTTCGATATGAGTCTCAGGGCGCGTCCCTGCGCGGATCAGCGCCTGAAACGCACGATAATATTCCGGACGGCAATCCGGGTAACCCGAGCTATCTTCCGCCACGGCCCCGATGAAAATTGCGCTTGCGCCGATCACCTCTGCCCAACTGGTGGCCGCTGAAAGGAAGTGCGCGTTTCGAAACGGAACGTACGTGACGGGAATTCCGGCATGCGGCGCAAGCGCTTCGCCTGACTCCGGCACAGTGATTCGCCCGTCGGTCAGCGCCGATCCGCCAATCTGCGCGAATGCATCGAAACGGACAAGCAGCCGTTCGCAGACGCCATAAAAATCGGCTATCTCATCAAAAGAGCGGCGCTCGCGGCGTTCCGTGCGCTGGCCATAACTCGCGTGCAGAAGAGCAAGGCGATGAGTCTGGCTGGCGATAGCGGCTGAGACACAGGAATCCATCCCTCCACTCAGAAGCACCACCGCTTTCGGTTTCTCGGTCATCGCGAAGCTTCAAACGCCTTTCATTGCAGGGTCCCACACAAACTTGTGGATCTGAAGGCTCAAACGGACAGGCAAAGAATCGCTCAACATCCACTCGGTCAGTTCGCGCGCGCTCAATCCCGGCCAACGCCCCGCTGGATCCGGGGATACCGGAGAAAAGAGCACTTGTCGAACGCGATCGGCGAGCTGGTGTTTCAGCGTGAATTCCCGCGCAAATTCGTAATCGCGCCGGCTGGCGATCACGAGTTTGACTTCATCTTCGCGACTCAGAGCATTCAGATTCTCGGAATTGAACGTGTCCCTTTCGCCGGAATCCGGGCACTTTACGTCGACAATCTTGATAACTTCGCGCGGCAGGCATCCGATGAATCGTTCGCCGCTGGTTTCGATCATTACGGTGTATCCCGCGGCGAGAAGTTTTTCGGCAAGGGCAGGCGTTTCCGGCTGAATCAGCGGTTCGCCGCCGGTGATTTCAACGAGCGGGACGCGTGTCGATCCTTCTCCGGCGAGCTGGTCAGCTTGTGCGACAACTTTATCCACGCTCTGCCTTGTGCCGCCATGGAAGGCGTATTCAGTATCGCACCACTTGCAGCGCAAGTTGCAGCCGGTGAGCCGGATGAAAATGCACGGTAGTCCCGCGCGGGTGCCTTCACCCTGAATCGATTTGAAGATTTCGGTGATAACCATGGGCGAAACCTGGATCAGGCGATGCTAAGTCGACGGCTCACAAAAATCGTCACGGCCTGTACGTGGCCGCGCTTGTTTCCGTCTCCCAAACGGTGACGCTCGTAATCCCTGCGCTATTTGGTGTTTGCCGGAGTTGCTCGGCTGTTTGCTCGTAAATATGCCGCGCGAGATTCTCGGCCGATGGATTCAATTTATCGAATGGTGCTAGCTCGTTCAAATATTTATGATCGAGCCCGCTAATCACGCCGCGCAGCACCTGCTTCAAATGGACGAAATCGTAGAGCAGTCCGGTGGAATCGAGATCTTTGCCCGATAGAATCACGCGCACTTTGTAATTGTGCCCGTGCAAATCCTCGCATTTGCCGTAGTAATCGCGCAGATTGTGCGCGGCCGCAAATGTCTCATCGACGCTGACTTCGTACATCGGATCCTTTGCTCGGAACGGGCGCTAATCCGCGTGACTTTCCATGAAGCGCGCGACTTCCGCCAGGTCCTGCGTGGTTTTGTATTCAGGCAGGGACTCGAGAAAAATCTTACCATACTGCATCCGCTGGATGCGGTTATCGAGGATCGAGAGTATGCCGCGGTCCGTTTTCGAGCGAATCAGCCTCCCAAAACCTTGTTTTAATGCGAGGACCGCCTTTGGAATTTGATATTCGGCGAAAGGATTTCGCCCGTCGTCCTGCAAAGCGCGGACGCGCGCCGCCACAATCGGATCGCTTGGGACGGCGAACGGCAACTTATCGATGATCACGCACGAGAGTTGAGCGCCGGGCACGTCCACACCCTGCCAGAAACTTGCCGTCGCGAAAAGCACAGCGTTTGGCGTGGAACGAAAACGCCCGAGCAGTGTCGATCGCGGGGCGGTCCCTTGCAGCAATACTGGAAATGCGACCGAGCGCGACACGCGTTCGTAAATATCCTTCATCTGCGAATAGCTGGTGAAGAGACAAAACGCGCGGCCCTCGGAAATCTCCAGCACTTTCGCAATTTCTTGCGCGGCACGTTCCGCAAAAGATGGGTGCCGGATATCGGGAAGCGCGCGAGGAAGATACAGCATCGCCTGATTCGCGTAGTCGAATTCGTGCGGCAGGATACATTCCGCCGACGGCAAGACGCCCAAGCGCTGCTTCAAATAATCGAACCGCCCGCCCACCGCCAGAGTTGCAGAAGTCAGTACAACGCTGTCGAATTGCTCGAAAAGCTTTTCGCGCAGAATTTCGCTCACGTCGATGGGAGTCGCCGCCAGAAAAATTCCCCGGCCGCGGCGCTCATACCAGTAGACGTAGCTTTTTTCTTCGCTTTCCAGTAGAAAAGCCAATTCGCGGCGCATCTCCGCCGCCCGGCGAGCCATGGTGACCACTTCCTCGGGTTTCGGCGTGAGCGCCGAAAGTTCGGCTTCGATGCGCCTGATTTCACTGGCGAGCTGATCGTATGCCTCGCGATTTTGCTCCATAAAGGCGTTGCGTTCGGTTACGCCAAAGGGATACCGGCCTTCGCGCTCGGGAAAGCGTTCGAATAGACTGCGGGCGTGTTCGCGCAGGCGCGTGAGTTGCCTGCGCAGCGGAGCGGCGTCGATTTGCAGCAAACGCAGCATGCTTTCGGTATCGCGCGCGAGCTCTTCGAAACGGTAGCTCGAAAGCTGCCGGCCAAAATAATCGCTGGCCACATCCTCGATTTCGTGCGCCTCATCGAAGACCACGGCGGAGTATTCCGGCAGAATCGAGCCGAAATCGTCTTGCCTGAGAGCCAAATCCGCGAAGAAAAGATGGTGATTCACGATGATCAGGTCGGCTTCGTGCGCGCGCTGATGCATTGCGGTGATGAAACATCTCTGAAATTCAGCGCACTTCTGGCCCGTGCAAAGATCACGCCGCGCGTCAATACGATTCCACAGGTCGGAATCATCCGGTAGGAACGTCAGTTCGCTGCGGTCCCCTGTCTCAGTGAGCTTTTCCCAGTCGCGGATTTGCGAAAACCAATCGACTTCATCAATTCCTTTCAGCATCGCCTGTCCGTCGATCTGGTGAACTTTCTGGCGGCAGAGAAAATTCGCTCGGCCTTTCATCAAAGCCGCTTTGAGGTTCGGCGCGAAATTCTTTTTCAGAAACGGTACGTCCTTCTGAAAGAGTTGCTCCTGCAGAGACTTCGTCGCCGTCGAGACGACCACTCGGCGGCCGCTACGGATCGCTGGAATCAGATATGCGAGCGTTTTGCCGGTTCCTGTGCCCGCTTCGATCACCGCGTGCTGGTGTTTTTCGAAGGCCTGCTCGACGATTTCCGCCATCGCGAGTTGCGACGGGCGGAATTCGTAGCTGGGATGCCGAGTTTGCAGGAGTCCGCCCGGACCGAAAATCTTTTCGGCGGTGATCTCCTCAGCTTTTGCAACCGCAGCTTTCTTCGGCATGTTTCTCTCTGCGCGCGTATCCCGGAGAAGAAAATCTAAAATATCACACTGCGAACTGACGGACTTGCAGGCTATTTCTGTTGCGCGGACTCGAGTTTCTTCACCCAATGGGCGAGATGCTCGATCGAGGGCACGTGGGTGTGGTCCAGTTTGAGTGGAGTGATCGAAATTGCCCCGTCGCGAATCGCCGCTTGATCCGTGTCCGGTTCGATGTCTTCGGTGATTCTTTGCTCGCTCAGCCAGTAATAGTGCCGGCCGCGCGGATCGGTGCCGGGTTTCAGCAGATTACGCGTGATTTTTGATGATTGTCTCGTGATCCGCACCTCGCCGGTCCAATCTTGCGGCACGTTGACGTTCAGGATCACGCCCGGCGGTAACCCCTCCCGCAAAATCAGCGGAGCCAACTCGCGCGTGAAGCGCGCGGCCGGTGCGAAATCGAACTCCTGCCCCTTGAAAGCTAGCGAAACGGCAATGGCCGGGACGCGGTTGACCGCCGCCTCCATCGCCGCACCAACTGTGCCGGAGTAATAGATATTTTCGCCCGCATTTGCGCCGCGATTGATGCCGGAAATCACGATGTCCGGTTTTTCGTTGAGCAGCGTGTGAAATGCAAGAATCATCGCGTCGGCAGGAGTGCCTTCGATGGCGTACTCGCGTTCGGCGATGTGGTCACAGTAAATCGGCTGGCGAAGCGTGAGTGATTGTGCCGCAGCGCTGCGTTCATTGAGCGGCGCGACGATTGTCACCGTGCCGAGCCCGTCGATTCCTTTTACCAGCGCGCGTAAGCCGGCCGCATGGATCCCATCATCATTGGTAATAAGAATATTCGGCACGCGGATTGGGGAAACAAACTCTATTCTACAATCAGTTTACCGGGCCGACTCAAATAGACCGCTCAGCCCTTTCCGCACGTCACTGACAATCTCGTCTGTGAGCAGCTTGGTGCGGACCGACCTGGCCACCTCGCTCGCGGCTATCTCAATATAACAACAGAGCCCTCGCTTTTCGGGCGCATCGCCACTCGAAAGTGGCCGAAAACAAACCGTATATGAATCACGCTCGTTGCTTGCAGAAGATTCTGTGATCTTGCAATGGAATTCGGTCCTGGCGAAGCGGTCCAGAAGTCGGAACATCTGACTCTCGCGGGCGTCCATTGAGAGGGGTGATGGTCGGGACGACTGGATTTGAACCAGCGACCTCACGCACCCCAAGCGTGCGCGCTACCAGGCTGCGCCACGTCCCGACCGAAACGGCTGCAATTCACTTCACTTGGGTCGCTTTCGAGCCTATCACTCGCGTTCGAGAAGGGTCAAGACAGCCAGAAGTTCTTCGTGGAGGTCGAGAAGAAATTTCTTGTGCGCGCGTGACGCGGGCACCGGTTTCGCAGGCGCCTCAACCGGCGCCGGTCGATCGGCGTGGGCACTCGCGGTAGACGCTGCGGCAGAGTGGCCGTGGCCATTCGCCTGATCGGCTAAGTGTTTGCGTGCGCCCGCAATCGTGAAACCTTCTTCGTAAAGCAGCCGCTTGATTTCAAATACGGTTTCGATGTCCTCGCGGCGATACAGCCTGTGGCCGCTGGGACTTTTCACCGGCTGCAGTGTGGGGAATTCAGATTCCCAATAGCGCAGGACAAACGCCTTCGTCGCGGTGAGTCGACTCACTTCTCCGATGCGGAAAAGGCTCTTTTCCGGCAGTTCCGGCGCAGGTTGTGCTGCAGTGGCCATGACTTGTTCGTATCCTAGGCCGATTTCGCGCCGTGTCAACCCCTCGGTTTTTGGCGGCGATCCGGACGCCGGCCGTCCTGCGTTTTCCCGGATCGCTTTCTCAGCCGCTGCGTAAACCGGATCGGCGTGCCAATGAAATCGAACGTGGCGCGCAGCTGATTTTCCAAATATCGCTGGTAGCTGAAGTGCAGCGGCTTCGTCTGATTTGTGAACAGCACAAACGTAGGCGGCGAAGTGCTCGCTTGCGTCACGTAGTAAATTTTCACTTTGCGGCTGGCAGGCGATGTCCCGCGCTCCAGATCGACGCTGGCCAGCCAGCGATTCAACTCGCCGGTTGAAACCCGGCGTCGGCGCGCTTCCGCCACACGGTCGATCATCGTATATAGCTTATCGACGCGTTGCCCAGTAAGCGCCGAGATAAAAACGATGGGCGCATACGAAAGAAATTTGAAGCGTTGTCGAACGAGCGGCTCGTAATCGGTGAGCAACTGGCTGTTATTGGGGACCGAAGATTTGTCGCCGCGCGAGTGCTTTCTTTCGCGTTCCGCTTTTTCTTTCGCTGCCTCTACGGCCAAATCCCATTTATTCATCACGATGATCACGGAACGGCCCGATTGCTCCGCGTAGCTGGCAATCGTTGCATCGTGCGAAGTCACGCCAACCGATGCGTCGGCAACCAGAATCGCCAGATCGGCTCGCTCGAGATGCCGCCGCGCCATGATCACACTCAATTTTTCAGCGATGAGCTTCGTTTTTCCCTTGCGGCGAATTCCGGCCGTATCGAGAAATCGGTATGACTTGCTGTTGTGCTGCACAACCGTATCGACGGCGTCCCGGGTGGTGCCAGGCTCGGCGGAAACGATGGAGCGTTCCGCACCAACCAATCGATTTAGCAGCGTGGATTTGCCCACATTCGGCCGGCCGATGATCGCGATATTCACGTCCGGTTCGGTTTCCGCCGCCTCGCCGCGCGGAAGGTCGTGCGTAACCGCATCGAGCAGAGAATCGACGCCAAATCCGTGTTCGGCGGAAACGGGGAAAACTTCGCTACCCAGTTCGTAAAACGGCGCGGCCATTTCCGTCTGCTTGGGCCCGTCAACTTTATTAACCGCGATGATCGGAGGCTTGCCCGCGCGTCGCAAAAGCTGCGCGAGTTCCGCATCGAGCGGCAGCGGGCCCGCGCGCCCGTCGACCACTTGCACCACGCGCGCTGCATTTTCGATGGCGACGTGCGCTTGGCGCAGAATCTCGCCCGGAATCCCGGCTTTCTCCTCCGGCACAATTCCGCCCGTGTCGACTACTTCGAAGACGCGGCCATCCCAGTTCGCGGTTCCGTAAATGCGGTCGCGCGTGATTCCAGGCTCGTTTGTCACGATCGATCGGCGTGTCCCGGTCAGTCGGTTAAAAAGCGTCGATTTTCCGACGTTCGGCCGCCCCACAATAACTATGGATGGAAGCTTCGAGGTCATCACCGGCGGGCGAGCATTCTTTGCAGTTCCAGGCGGCGCGCGAGCAGGCGGGTGAGCTCTTCCGCGGATGCCTTGGCTTCTATTTTCTTCTGCAATTCGGCAAGTTCCTGTTCCACGGGACGTGTGCGCAGTACTCCGAGGCAGCTTTCCGCCTCTTCCCAAGTGGCCTCGGCGGAAGTTTCAAAGAGAACTTCGAATAAAGTGCGCCTGTCGCGCTCTTCGAGAGCGTTCGCAAGTGTTGCGACGTCAACCGGCCCGCCGACGCGCGCCACCAGCACTTCGAAAATCCGCTCCGTTTCAAGGCCGCGATGCAGCCCGTTCGAGACGATTTCGCGCGCCAGCTTCTGCCGGAATCCTTCCGCCTCCACGAGCATTTGCATCAGTCGGCGCTCCGCCGGACGCACAGGAGCAAGCAACTGGGTCTGCGGCTTAACCTCGCTGCGGCGTTCGGCAGCGGCGCGTCGCAGCGCCTCCCGCAGCACGGGTTCGTCCACTCGCAGCTCCGAAGCGATGCGCGTGGCCCATTCGGATCGCAGCAGCTTATTCGGCAGACGCTGCACGTAGGGCATCAAATAGTTCAACGCAGCAAGCTTCCCGGCCGCCGTCGAGCGATCCATTTGGCGCGCCTGTCCGATCAGGTAATCGAGATACGGAGAGGACTGCGCGAGTAATTTGCGATACGCCTCCGCGCCTTGCTCTTTCAGGAATCTGTCGGGATCGGCGCCTCCGGGAAGCGTCAGCACTCGCACGTCAAATTCTCTTTCGAGCAGCAGCGTCAAGGAGCGTTCCGTAGCAGCTTGGCCTGCCGTGTCGGGATCGTAGTTCACGATCACGCGATGCGTGAATCGCGACAGTAATTTGATCTGCGGCTCGGCCAGGCTCGTGCCACAGCTGGCCACCACATTTGCGACGCCCGACCGCGCCACGGCAATCGCGTCCATGTAGCCTTCCACGAGAATCGCGAAATCGTTTTGCCGGATCGCCTCTCTCGCGTGATCCAGATGATAGAGGACGTTGCTTTTCGAATAGATCGGTGTTTCGGGCGAGTTCAAATATTTCGGCTGCTCGTCTCCCATCACCCGCCCGCCAAACGCGACTACTTTTCCTCCTTCGTTTGCAATCGGAAAAATGATCCGGCGGCGGAAGCGGTCGTAGGGACGCCCGCTCTGATCGCGCGAAAAAAGCCCGGAGATATCGAGCAGCTTTTCCGGATATTTCGCTTTAAGCTGCCGCAGCAGCGCGTCGCCACTCGAAGGCGCCCAGCCAAGGCCGAATCGCGTCATCGCGTCGCGATTCAAGCCGCGATCTTCCAGGTACGCCGTGGCGATTTTTCCTTCGGGCGAATCGTGCAACTGCCGTGCGAAATAGGCGGCGGTTTCGCGATGCATCTCCACCAGCGCCGACCGCTGCTGATTCTCTCGGCGCTCTTCCGGCGAGCGTTCGCGCGGGCGCGGAATCGCGATGCCGCATTTTTCCGCAACGGCTCGCACGGCTTCCGGGAACGTGATCTTGTCCAGTTCCATCACGAATTTGAAAACGTCTCCTCCAGCCCCGCAGCCGAAACAGTGATAAATCTGCCGGGTCGGGTGCACGGCAAACGACGGCGTTTTCTCCTGATGAAACGGACAAAGGCCGGTGAAATTCTGCCCGGTCTTCTTCAGGCGCACGTATTCGCCAATCACCCGGACGATGTCCGCCTGCTGTTTCACCCTCTCCGCGAATGATCCTGCCTCAGCCATGCTGTCCTTCTCTTAGCACCTTACCTTCATGATTTCAATTCTGCGACGGTAATCGCATTTCCGCCGCGATCTTCCGCTTCCGCGTGAATTTTATCGACGAGCGGATGCGCCGAAAGAAATTCGCCGAGTCCGCGGCGAAGCGCGCCTGTCCCGTGGCCGTGAATGATGCGGACGCTCGGCTTGCCCGCCAGCGCCGCTTCATCGATAAACTTGTCCACGCGTTGAGTTGCCTCCTCCACGGTTGAGCCAATTACATTAATTTCGTCGGCTACCGGTTGTTCTGCCGCGCGTGCACGAACGCTGATGCCTCGCTCCGCTGGTTTGGCCGTAGTCCGTGACACTTGAGAATCGCTTTCAATCGCCACAATATCCGTGAGCGGCACTTTCATTCGTAGCGGGCCCGCCTCTACTTCGGCAGCGCGCAAATCCACGCGACGCAAGATGACCGGCTGCTTGAAAGCCTTCACGCGGATGCGCATTCCTTCCGAAAGCAGTTGACGATCGACGGGCTGCCCGCCAGCGGCCGCCGTGATTCCCAAGTCGGCCTGAGAACCCGCGAGCGCCTCAACGACGGCAGCGTCCGTTTCCGCTCGCGCGTCCGCTGCCAGTCTGCTCATTCGCCGGCCCGATTGTTTTTCAAACTGCGCGCGTGCTGCTCGGTCCTTAAGCTCCTCGGCAAGACGAGCGATGTCACCCTCGAGCCGCTTTTGCGTTTCCGCAAAACGCTTCTCCAGGTCGGCAATGCGGTTTTTCTGCCTATCGATCCATTCTGTTTGCAGGGCGCGGCGCTCGGACTCGAGCTGCGCCAGCTCTTCGCGCGCCTGCCGCTTCACCTGCTCCATTTCATCGCGACTGCGGTGTAGATACGCAATCAGGTCGCGCGCCTCGCGCGATTCCGGCGAAAGACCTGCTCGCGCGTGTTCCACCACTTGCGCCGGCAGGCCTAGCCGCCGTGCGATTTCGATTCCACTCGATGTTCCGGGCACTCCGACCAGCAGCCTGTAGGTAGGTTGCAGATTCTCTTCGTCGAATTCCATTGCGGCGTTCACGATGCCCGGCGTAGTCGACGCATACGCTTTGAGCCGGTCGTGGTGAGTCGTCGCCAACGTCAACGCGCGCCGCGCGAGAAATTCTTCCAGCAGGGCCACGGCGAGTGCCGCGCCTTCCTCCGGCGCCGTGCCTGTTCCCATTTCGTCGACCAAAACCAGCGAACCGTCTGTCGCTACGTCCAGCATCGACTTCAAATTCAGCATGTGCGCCGAAAAAGTGGAAAGGTCCGCCGCAATCGATTGCTCATCTCCAATATCTGCGAGCACGCGATCGAAAATCGGCAATCGCGCGCTATCTGCGGCAACGGGAATCGCCGACTGTGCCGAGAGCGCTGCGAGCCCGACCGTCTTCAGCGCAACGGTTTTCCCGCCCGTGTTCGGGCCGCTGACGACCATTACCGTTTCGTTGCGGCCCAGCGCCAGTGAAAGCGGCACCGCTTTTCGCCCCTGCGGACGCAGCGTCGCTTCCAGCACCGGATTGCGCGCGGATTCCAGCACCAGCGAGTTGCCCGTATCGAATTCGGGCGCCACGCAGTCGAAATCGCGTGCGAAGCTCGCCCGCGCGAAAATCGAATCGAGGTGCGCGATCTTTGCCGCCGCAGCTTCCAGCGGACCGCGTTCCGCACGGACCCGTTCCGTGAGTTCCTGCAAGATACGAGCGATCTCGGCTGTCTCGTCCTCGCCGAGCTGCACGAGCCGGTTATTCAAATCGATCGCCTCGAGCGGTTCGACGAAAACAGTCTGTCCCGTACCGCTCGCGCCGTGAACAACGCCGGGCACGCCGCGCCGGTCAGCCGCACGCACTGGAATCACGAAGCGGTCGTTGCGCAGAGTGACGTAGTCTTCGCCGGAAGCCTCTCCCCGCGCTCGCATGATTCCTTGCAGCGTACGCCGGATATTCTCGCGTGCCTGAACCACGCTGGCCCGGATGCGCTTCAACTGCGGCGACGCGTCATCGCTAATCTCGCCATTCGGCAGTACCGCTCGACGAATCGCCGTCAGCAGCGGTCGAAAGTCTGCAAGGCTTGCGGCGCGTTCGGCCAGCAGCGGATATTTCGGGCGATCGTCTTTGAAGATCTGGCGGACGGCCGCCGCATTTTCCAGAAGTGACGTAACGTCCAGTAGCTCCGCGGGCGAGAAAACCGATCCAGGAATCGCCAGACGGCCGATCCAAGGTTCGGTATCGGCGAGCGAGCCGAAGCCCAGATCGGAGCTCAAGCGCAGAAATTCAAGCGCTTCGCGGATCAATGCGAATTCCGCGTTGAGGGCTGCGACGTCCTGACCGGGCGTCAGCGCGCCGATCGCACAGCGCCCCTGCGCGCACGTCGTCATGCCGGCAAGAATTTGCTTTAGCCGGTCGAATTCGAGCAATTGTTCTGCAGGCCGCGACACGAATGCCTCAACGCGAATTCAGAATATCTCTTGAGATTCTATCTTGGCTTGCTGTGAGAATCAGAGGGAAGGGCTGTGAATATTCAGCCGCTTGGCCGCGTATGCGGCCGCGTCGCCCGGTGAAGTTGCAACATAGAAGGGCGAGGGAGATCGGTCACTTTTCATGCCGCGCTCGAACTCAGTGAGCCGAATGCACTGAATTACCGGTTGCCAGAAATCCCCGAGCAGCACCATCGGCTTTGTCTCCATTAATCGCTTGTTGATCATTTCCCAAACCACCGCAAGTTCCACCAGAGTGCCCGTCCCGCCCGGACAAACGATATAGGCGCCTCCTCGATCAATCAGGTCAAAAAGCCGCTCTTGCCAGTTTTCCTTCTGAATCTCCTGATCAATCCATTGGTTCGCGCGCGATTTTGAAGTCCGCATCGTGATTCCGATCGTCCGGCCGCCTGCATCCTTGGCGCCCCGCGAGACGGCTTCCATGATTCCTCCGTAGCCGCCAGTGCAAATCACGAATCCTTTTTCCGCCAGGGCCGCGCCGAGATTGCGACCTTCACTGTAATATTTGTCGCCCGGCTGCGGATAAGCGCTGCCGAAAACGCTGACGATTTGCGTTGCACGAGTCATTTATTTTTTTTTCGCGCCAGCGTTGTTGCCGAGGGTCTCAACCATGGCTTCGGCAATCGCATCAATGGGAGCGGCTGACGCGATGCCCGTTTGCGGATTGTTGTTGTAGAAAATCGAAAATACTAATGTTTCGCCTGGCAGCGTGGTCGCGAACCCGGATAAGCCGCGCACGTGCTGCACTTCTCCTGTTTTTGCTTCGATTGCTCCGGCGGCCCGCGTATTGTTCATGCGATTTTGTAGCGTACCGTCAACGCCTGCGATCGGTAGCGTCGAAATGAAATCCTGGCCCCAGGTTTGACGTGCCGCGTATTGCAGCAACGCCACGACGGCTCGCGGCGTCACCAGATCTTCGCGAGAGAGTCCGGAACCATCGCTCAAAACCACATCGCCATCCGGCACACCCGCGGAATTGAGGAAATCGCGCTCGATCTTAAGTCCCGCTGCCACCGATCCGACGCCAAATTTCTCGCGGCCGACAGTCCGCAAAAGCAATTCGGCGTGCAAATTGTTGCTGACTTTGTTGGTGATCCGGACAGTCTCGATCAAAGGCTGCGAGACATGGTCGACCAATACGAATGGGCCCGGTGTTGCGGCCGGAGCGGCTGGCGGGAGAATCGGGTCGCCTGCGGGAGTTGTTTCGGGCGGCGGTGCGTGGCGCGCTCGCGCCGTTCCCACCACGCGAACTCCGCGCGCTTCTAGCAGTTGTTTCAACGTGACGGCTGCGGTTTCTGCGGGCGACGTCATCGCTAAATCGAGCCGCTCTGCGCTGTGGCCGACGGGAATCGTCCCGCGCAGCAAAAGAAAATTTGGTCCTGGCTGCCGCACCACCGCAAAATCGGGACTCGCGCCTTGCTGGACAGTTGCGATCTCATGGCTGAACGTATCGATCGCCGCCGCCGGCTCCGTCACCACCATCGCAGGCTCGCCTGCATTTGCTCCCGGCTGAATGTGGACCGTGACAACGTTGTCGTTGAAAGCGATCGCGCTCACCGGTGCGCCGAACGCAAAGAATAAATCGCCTACGCTCCAGTCCGCCGGGTAAGGATCGTAAGGAAAATAGCTGTCGTCCGCGACGATGTCTCCTTGCACCTCTCGCAATCCTTTTGCGACGGCGCTGTCGGCCATTTCCGCGAGAATTTTCTCAATGGGGCCGTCACGTTCCGATTTCGCAGAGTAGGGGATCTTGCGGTTCGATAGGTCAGGATCGCCGCGTCCCACCAGAATCAAATCGCCTGTCAGCGTGCCGTTCGTGTTGAGTGGCCCTTCGGATTCAAGCGTGGTATGAAACCGGTAATCGGGACCGAGCGTCGCCAGAGCAAGTGTCGTGGTGAAAAGCTTTGCGTTGGACGCGGGCGTGAAAAAATGATCCGCGTTTTGCGCGTAAATCACGCCGCCCGTTTCGCGATCGACGATCAGAATCCCCCAGTTCGCGCGCGCAGCATGCGTTTCCGAAAGCGCAGCGTTCAATCGCGAGCGGAAGCGCGCCACATCCGCTCGCGTGACGCCGCCGGCTCGTCTCGCTGCATTCTGCTGACGGGCTCCCGCAGATAGAACCACGCAGGCGACAAGCAGTACCGCCATCGCGGCGAATTTCGGCCTGGTCGCGCGCCTTGATTCCCGTGTCAAAACACAGCTCTTCGTCAAAGTGTTCAAATTATAGGGTAATGCATCCATCTAACTGCGGGTGCTGGAGCGCACGGTTGCTTATCTCGCCCTGACCAACTTATGATGATCGCAGCCGTATCGAGGAGGAAAGCTCATGATAAAGAAGTCTCTCACGCTAACGCTCGCATTGGCCCTCATTGGTTTAACCGCAATCTTATGCCCGACAGCAACGCGCGCCGATAATAAAGAACACGACGAAGACCGTCTGCAGAATGCTGGACAGGTGCTGAAGGAAATCATGAATATTCCGGATGACATTCCTCAGAGCCTTATCGACAAAGCCAATTGCGTAGTGGTCATCCCATCGGTCCTGAAGGCAGCGTTCATCGTTGGCGGCAGCTACGGCCGCGGAGCGATGACTTGCCGCAGCGGCGATAATTTCCATGGCCCTTGGGGTGCGCCCACCATGATGGCTCTCGAGGGCGGCAGCTTCGGTCTACAACTGGGAGGCCAGGCTACGGATTTCGTGCTGCTAATTATGAATGAAGGGGGAGCCTCTTCGATTCTCAGCAGCAAGGTGAAACTCGGCGGAGACGCATCGGCAGCGGCGGGTCCCGTTGGACGCGATGCGGAAGCCGACACGGATGTTGCGATGCGCGCCGAAGTTTTGACCTATTCTCGCGCGCGCGGACTTTTTGCCGGAATCTCGCTCGAAGGATCCACGCTTCGTCCGGATAACGATGCGAACGAGCGCATCTACGGTCAAAAACTTTCGGCAAAGGACATCGCGCTGCACGGCGCGGTTCCAGTGCCGCCCTCGGCTTCGATGCTTATTAGGACGTTGAATCAACACAGCCCCAAGAATCTTTCCAAATAACTTTCTGACGCGGATCCCTCTCCTGCCGGCTCGCAGCCGGCAGGAAATCCGCATCATCGCTGTCGCACGGGCCTTGGAGTTGACTTTCAGCCATATATGACTCATAGTCATAATTGATCGGTGGTCATCTAGCAGCGATGGCTCTTCCTCGCACCGCACACAACAACAGGCGCCAAACCCCCCGTCCCCTGGGACGCCGCGAGCGCCGTCGCGCCGAAATTCGCGAGCGCCTCTATAGCGCGGCTCTCGGCCTTTTTGCCGAGCGCGGCTATCTCCAAACCACCGTGGAGGACATCACCGACGCAGCGGACGTCGGCAAAGGAACTTTCTTCAATTATTTCCCGACCAAGGAACATGTGCTCGCAACCTTTGGCGGCCAGCGCATCGCTGCCGTCGAACACGCCCTCGAAATGGCAAAAAAGGGTTCTCCCTTGAAAGCTCTGCGCGTGATGGCTGCCGATCTAACCGGTCATTCCGCTCATAGTCCCGCGCTGTTGCGCACCATCTATGCCGCCCACGCTTCTTGCGAGCCAGTGCGCGCGGAACTCTTGAGGCGCCTTGAAACCGGGCGCGAGCTAATGACTGAACTTTTCGCGATTGCTCAGCGGAAAGGCGAAGTTCGCACGGACATGCGTGCGTCGGATTTGGCGCGGCTCTCCCAGCTCGTCATTTTCGGTGTTAGCCTCGCATGGGCCATGAGGCCCGAAGCGCCCGGCGTAAAAACAGTTGAGGATGTCTGGGATCTTTTCGCCGCGAGCCTGCGGCCCGAATCGGCGCATGGCAGGGCGGTTTCAAAGCGGAATGGGAAGAAGTGAAGATGCGCGCTATCCGGCCAATTCAACGAATCGATGAGTCGTGCAGCAGTGCAACGTCATCCAAACCTACACGTTATGTTCAAGGAGAGTTCGGGATGCGACGCGCGGTTGTTTTTTCCGCCGTTCTAAGCGTTTTGCTTCTGTTTTCAGCTAAGTCATCGCTCGCGCAGTATGGGACGTCTCCGTTGCCGGGCGCGCCTCCGGCGGCTCAAGGAAATTTTGCGGGCAGCGTTCCCAGCAAGCTGGTGCCGGGAGTTTTGCCGCTCTCGCTTCACGATGCCATCGAACGCGGGCTGAAACAAAATCTCGGCCTCCTTCTTTCCGAACAGGATTTGGGCGCGGCGCGCGGCGCGCGCTGGCAGCAATTGAGCGCTCTGCTTCCGAATCTCGACGCGTCTTCGTACATCGACGGCTCGGAAGTCGATCTTGCCGAATTCGGTTTCAGCTTCAAGTTTCCGCCAAGTTTAGGGATTAAGTTTCCCTCCGTCGTTGGTCCATTTGCCTATTTCGATTCGCGTGCTTATGTGACGCAGTCCATTTTCGATTGGCAGGCGATCAACAATGCACACGCCGCGTCGCAAAGCGTCAAGGCCGCGCAAGCAACTTATAAGGACGCCCGCGACCTCGTCATTCTCGCAGTCGGGTACACATACCTTCAAGCCATTGCGGATTTAGCGCGCATCGAAACGGCCACTGCGCAGGTGCAAACGGCGCAGACGCTTTTCAATCAGGCATCGGACCAGGTCAAAGCCGGAACTTCTCCCGCAATTGATAGTCTGCGCGCCCAGGTCGAATACAAGACCCGCCAGCAGGGCCTCATCCAGGCGAAGAACGATTTCGCGATCCAGAAGCTGGCCCTTGCGCGAGTCATCGGTCTCGCGCCCGGTCAGGAATTCGATCTCACCGATAAATCGCCGTACCAGCCGTTCGCCGGCCTCAGCATTGACGAAGCCTTGAAGCGTGCGTACGAATCCCGCTCCGATTATCAAGCCGCTCTCGCGAACGAGCGCGCATCCGAATTTTCCTCGCGGGCCGCCCATGCCGGGTATTTGCCGTCGCTTTCCTTCAGCGCGGATTACGGCTTGGCAGGCAACTATTCCAATTTGACGTCGCATGGCGTCTTCGATGTGCGCGGCACGCTGACTATCCCGATTTTTCAGGGCAATCGAGTGCACGGCGATGTGCTCGAAGCCGACGCCCGGCTCAAGCAGAGCCGCGACGAACTCGAAAATCTGCACGCTCAGATCGATGCGGACGTTCGAACCGCCCTGCTCAACGTCGAATCCGCTGAAGAGGAAGTCGCCGTCGCCCAGAGCAACATCGACCTCGCTGACCAGACGTTGGCGCAGTCGCAAGATCGTTTCCGCGCGGGTGTGACGGACACCGTCGAAGTCGTTCAGGCCCAGGAAGCTGTCGCGACAGCACACGAAAACTATATCGCCAGTCTCTACCGCGATAATTACGCCAAGATTTCTCTGGCGCGCGCTCTCGGTTTGGCTGAAGTCGGCGTGAATGAATACTTCAAAGGGAAATGACACATGGCACAGACACCTGAAGTCGAACAGGCTCCCGCTCCTCCCGCTGGTACGTCGGCGCCACTCCAGTCTGAAACGCAGTCGGCGGAGCCGGCTTCATCGCACGCTTCGGAATTCTTGCGCCGACGGCCGCATGCCCGTTTGTTTATCATCATCGCGATTTTGGTTTTGCTCGTGGGCGGATTTCTCGCGTGGCGATATTTTTCGAGTTACGAATCGACGGATGATGCGGAGGTCGACGGCCATTTGATGCCACTCAGCGCGCGCATTTCGGGATACGTCTCGAAAGTCAACGTGGACGACAACCAATACGTGAACCAGGGAACCGTGCTGGTTGAAATCGATCCACGCGATTATCAGATCGCCGTGGATCAAGCCAAGGCCCAGCTCGCGGATGCGGAGGCCACTGCGCATTCGGCTGGCATCGACGTTCCGGTTACCTCAGTGAATACGACCAGCCAGGTTTCCACGTCGGAAGCGGACGTTTCAACGGCTCAAGCGGGAATCAGCGTTGCCCAGCAAAACGCCGATGCCGCCCAGGCGCAACTTGCTCAGGCGCAGGCCAACAACGTGAAGGCGCAAAACGACCTGGTGCGCTACAAGCAGCTTGTCGACAAGCAGGAAATTTCCGAACAGTTGTATGACCAAGCCGTGGCTGCCGCCAAGGCAACCGACGCGGGCGTCGCAGCAGCGCAAGCGAATCTCTTGGCGGCGCAACAGGGCGTCACGCAAGCTCGCGATCGGTTGGCTCAGGCTCAGGCGAACTACAGAGCATCGCAAACGGGACCTCAGCAGGTTGCGTCAATCCGTGCACGCGCTGAATCTGCGGAAGCCGCAGCCAAAGAAAAGCAGGCCGCGCTCGAACAGGCCCAGCAGAATCTCGACTACACGAAAATCTACGCACCCGTCGACGGCGTCGTGATTAAGAACGTGGAAGTAGGAATGAATGTGCAGCCCGGTCAACAGCTGTTGAGCCTTGTTCCTCTCAACGACGTCTGGATTACGGCGAATTTCAAGGAAACCCAGCTTAAGCACATGCGTCCCGGCCAGAAAGTGGAAATCAAGGTCGACGCGAGCGGACGTACCTACAAAGCGCACGTGGATAGCATCGCCGGGTCAACGGGCGCTCGAACCAGCCTCCTTCCTCCAGAAAATGCCACGGGAAACTACGTGAAGGTCGTGCAACGCGTGCCCGTGAAAATCGTCCTCGAACCCGGCGAAGACAAAGATCATTCGCTTCGCCTCGGGGAATCCGTCGAACCAAAAGTTTTTATCAAGTAGACGCTTATGAGCGCCCAAGCTCAGGCCGTTCAGGCCCAGCCAGCTTCCTTCGTCTCCGCCGAGGCCTGGAAGCCCCAATTCAACCCGTGGCTCATCGCCACCGTCGTCGCGCTGGCAGCGTTCATGGAAGTGCTCGATACGAGCATTGCCAACGTCGCGCTTCCTTACATGGCCGGGAACCTTGGCGTCAGTAACGACGAGAGCACCTGGGTGCTCACGTCTTATCTCGTTTCGAACGCCATCGTCTTGCCGATCAGTGGATGGCTCGTGCGCGTAGTTGGCCGCAAGCAGCTTTTCATGACGTGCCTTAGCATTTTTACGATCAGCTCGCTTTTGTGCGGGCTCGCGCCGAGCCTCGGTTTACTCATCTTCTTCCGCATCCTGCAAGGCGCGGGTGGCGGCGGTCTTCAACCGCTTGCGCAATCGATCTTGGCGGATTCGTTTCCTCCCGAAAAACGAGGGATCGCATTTGCCGTATACGGGATCACTGTTATCGTCGCGCCTACGGTAGGCCCAACGCTGGGCGGCTGGATCACCGACAGCTACAGTTGGCGCTGGATCTTTTTCATTAATGTTCCGGTGGGCATTCTCACTGTGCTTCTGGTGATGCGCTTCGTCGAAGACCCACCTTGGTCCAAACGGATCAAGGACGCTCTTTCCAAAGTGGACTACGTCGGTATCTTGCTGCTCACAGTCGGGATCGGCGCGCTCCAAGTGATGCTGGACAAGGGACAGGAGGACGATTGGTTTGGCTCGCATTTTATTCTCACCTTCTTCTTGCTTGCGGCCGGAGGCCTGATCTCCTTGTTCATCTGGGAGTGGTGGTTTTCCAAAACTCCTGTGGTCGAGGTGCGCCTATTTAAGAACCCCAACTTTTTGGGTGCTAACGTCATGATGTTCACTCTGGGCCTCATTTACTTCGCCAGCTTGGTCATCATGCCTCAGTTCCTTCAGACGTTATTGGGCTATACGGCGGAAACATCCGGCTTTGTACTCTCGGCGGGCTCAGTGGTCTTGCTGGTCACCATGCCCTTGATCGGTGTGCTCTCTTCGAAATATCAAGCGCGCTATCTGATCGCCATTGGTTGGCTCAGCATTGCTCTCGGACTTTACTACTCTGCGCTGCACCTCGATCTCACCATCAGCTTCGGAGTAGCCAGCTTCATTCGTGTAGTGCAGGTCGTAGGACTTCCATTTCTCTTCGTGCCCATCAATCTTGCCTCCTACGTGGGCATGCCTACGGAAAAGAGCAGCAGCGTCTCTGGACTGATCAACTTCATGCGCAATATCGGCAGCAGCGTAGGCACTTCACTGGTGACCACGCTGATTGCACGCCGGGCTCAACGACATCAGATCTTCCTCACCGCCAATGTCACGCCCGGAGGCGCCGCTCTCCATAACGCTGTGACTAGCCTGGCAGCTCGCCTGGCCGCGTCCGGAATGAATGCGGTGCTCGCCCTGAAGCAGGCCGAGGCCCTCGTCTACCGTTCCGTCATTGGCCAAGCGACCGTCCTCGCCTACATGGACACTTACGTGATTTTGGCCGCGGCGGCAGCGATCATGTTTTTCCTTTCTTTCGCTCTCAAGCGAAATCAGCCGGGCAGCCGCCGGGCCGGACCGGAGTAGCACTCCCAAAGCCCTGTGTGATAGGCTCGCAAATGTTCGGATCCGTCGGACCTGAGGGATTAAGGGGAAGCGGGCCATGATCCGGGTAATTACTGTCGAGCGCGAATACGGCAGCGGCGGCGCGGAAATTGCCGGCGCACTGGCGCAACGATTGGGTTGGAAACTCTGGGACCAGGCTCTCACCACTGAAATCGCCCGGCGCATGGAGTGCGACTGTCGCGTCGTCGAGGAACGCGAAGAGAAACAAGATCCCCTGTTTCACCGTCTGATGATGGCCTTCATGCGCGGCAGTCACGAAGGCAGCCAGAACGCTCCCAGGTTGAAAATCGCTGACGCCGAGTGCATTCGCGAGGTCGCCGAAGAAGTCGTAAAAGAGGCGGCGCAGTGCGGCGGGTGCGTGCTCGTCGGCAGGGGTTCGGCGTATTACCTTCAGGATCGAAAAGACGTCTTCCACGTATTCGTCTACGCCCCGCCGGAAGACAAAGTGCGGCGCCTGCGTGCGCGCGGCAAGAACGAGCGCGAAGCGCGTCACCTGGTCGAAACGGTCGACCGAGATCGGCAGGCATTTATCAAGCGTTACTTCGATATTGATTGGCCTGAGCGCCATAAATTCAACATGATGGTGAACTCCAAGATCGGCGAGGCTGCCTGCGTTGAGATGATTCTCCACGCCGTTTCCCTCGCAGAGAAAAAGGCAGCGGCAGCCCACGCCCCGCAATCGGTCGCTTCCTGAAGTTTCCTGCTCGCATCGCTTTAGCCTCGTGCGACCACTTGCCCCCGGCTCGCTCTTCTCGTAGCCTGTTCGCTTACAAAAGTCCCCAAAAGGAGCTGAATGGTCTGCCCGGTTTGCAAGAAGCGCCCCGCGAAGCGTTTCTGTCCCGCTCTGGGAGAGAAAATTTGCGCGATTTGCTGTGGCGAAGGGCGCGAAGTCACCGTCGATTGCTCGTCCGATTGCCCTTACCTGGTCGCTGGACACCGCTACGAAGCCGAGCACCGCAAGCCGATGTCGCGAGAGGAATTTCCCTATCCTGATCTTCAGGTGCCGCCGGATTTCGTTTACCAGCGCTGGCCGCTGGTCACTGCGCTTGCCGGTGCCATCCTGGATTTCCAGATTCAGAATAAGGATTTGCGCGACAGCGCTGTTCTGGCCGCAGTCGGGGCTTTAGCCGAAACCTATCGCGCTTTGGAGAGCGGCATCTATTACGAGCGGCCTCCGGACGCGCCGGTCGCTCGGGCGCTTTACACGCAGCTTGGCCAATTCATTCAGGAGCTCCGGGCGAAAGATGCGCAGCGCACGGGAACTTCATCCGTGAAAGACGCCGACGTATTTCGCATCATGGTTTTTCTACTGCGCGTGGGGAAACAGGAAACCAATGGCCGGCCGCTCTCTCGCGCCTTTTTCGCATTTCTGCGCGCGCGCTTTCCTCTTTCCGCAGAGCCCGAAAAAGAGGCCCCGCGCATCATCATGCCTTGACGCTCGCCGGATAATTCAAACTAGTTCTTGCTCAAAACCCGATTCACTTCGGCGTACGTGACCGGCTCCGCTAGCAGCGAAGAATAACTGCGCGGATCGCGCATTTCTCTCGCAACGCGCCGCACCAGCCCAAGCGCTGCGCGCATCACGGCAGACCCCGCACTTACGCGTGCAACGCCCATCTTCTCCAGTTCCGCAATCGATGGGCACCCTGGCGAAATCAAAATATTCAGCGGTGCGCCCAGCGCCTTCACCAGCTTTTCGATCGTCTCGCCGTCGCGGATTCCCGGCGCGAAAAGGCAGTCTGCTCCAGCCTCTCGATACGCGCGCAATCGCTCGACGGTCCTCTCAAAACGCGTTTCTTCGGGCCCAATTGCGGCAAGATAAATGTCTGTGCGCGCATTGATCACCAGCGGCACGCCCACCTTCGACGAAGTCTCTTTGATTGCACAAATTTTTTCCACTTGCAGCGGCAGTTCGACCTGCCTGTGCGGATCCTCGCCCAACGTGTCTTCCAAATTCATTCCCACGGCGCCCGCATCGACTAAGGCCCGAGCTGTCTCCGCCATCTCTGCCGGCGTCACACCGTAGCCTGCTTCCATATCGGCTGTAACAGGCACTCGCACCACGCGGGCAATCCGCGCCACCATTTCAAGCATTTCGCTTCGGGAGATGCTTTCGCCGTCCGGATAGCCAAGCACCGCGGCCACGCCGGCGCTCGTCGTCGCAATCGCCGGATAACCTGCTTCTTCGATCAGTCGTGCGCTCACCACATCCCACGCGTTCGGTAGCACTAGAATGCGCGGACCCGAATGTAACTCTCGCAGCCGTTTTGCTTTCGCGGCTTGTTGTTCGATATTCACTGCGGCCTCCCGATGAGGGATTAATTATGCTTCCGGAAGCCACACTCCAGGATTCGCTGAATTGCAAAAACGCCGCCAATTTGGCATGTGCCGAATAGCGATGGTCGTCGCGTTTACGTGCCGGTAGGTTTGAAATTCGGATTTTCAATGATGCCTAGAACGTTCCCAAAGGGATCGTGCACCGCGCCGATCAGTATTCCTCCTCCCACATCTTGGATCGGTTCTTGTTCGGTCGCGCCCATCGACAGCAGCTTTTGATACGCCGCCTTCACATCCGGCACGCCCCAATACGCGATTCCTGCCGAGGCTCGCTTCTTTCCAACTTCCCTTTCGGGAACGAGCCCCAATTCGTATCCGCCGACATTGAAACCCACGTAAAACGGCTGGTCGAAATACGGTTGCGTACCGAGCACCTTCGCATACCACTCCTTCGCCTTCGCCAAATCCTCCACCTGATACGTCGCCGTTCTCAATCCCAGAAACATCGAGTGCTCCTTATCGAACGCAGCCGATTCCGCAGCGGAAGCTTCCGGTCGGCCCGCCATAAACGCAGCCAGGCACAAGGCGGCAAAAATCATCACCAGCGCCGCGACCGTTTTCAATTTTACGCCACGTGTGGACTTCTCCGTCGGCGGACTTGCCACCGTATTGGCAGCTGCAAGATCCGCTAGATGACGGCTCGCCACGGGCTGCTTGCGTCGGGTGCGCCGCTTCGCCGTTGAACTGGGCTTTCGCATGTCTTTTGTTCTCCTTGTCCGAGATCAAATTGCAACTGTGGCGATTTCCACGAACGCGATTCGGGCACCTTTGGTCGCGACCGAATGCCATACTTGCGCCGCAGATGCTCCACGCGCTCGGTAATTTCTTTCCGATAATTTTCGGGAGCGTTGCCGTAACCGTTAAACCACTCACGGTACTGCCGCGCTAGCTTCGGAAATTTTTTATCCAGGAAGCGGATCATCGATTTCCATGACGCCGGCATCAGGAACACCACATTCGCCGCCAGCCATTGCGCTCCGGCATCGCGCGCCGCGCGAACCAGCGCATCCAAATCGTGCTCGTGGTCGGTCAGCCCGGGCAGGATGGGCATCGCGTTCATGCCGACCGAAATCCCAGCTTCACGCAGCTTTGTGATCGCTGCCAGTCGGAGATCGGGACGCGGCGCTCGCGGCTCCAGCATTCGCGCAAGTCGCGTCCGCACAGTCGTTACCGTCATGTTGATCGAGAGCGACGAGCGCTGCGAAATCCTCTGCAGCAGGTCAATATCCCGCACCACTTGATTCGATTTCGTCGTGATCGAAAGGCTCAGTCCTTCGCGCAGCGCCATCTTTTCGAGAATGGCGCGCGTTGCTCCAAATTCTTTTTCGGCCGGCTGATAGGGATCGGTCGCCGTGCCGATGGCGATGTGCTCGCCCCAAATGTCCTCGGATGATAGGTCGCGGTCCGCCAGCGCGCCGGAGTTCTCCTTCACATAAATCTTCGAGGCGAACTCATCGCCATCGATTTCCATGTATTCGTGCGTGTACCGCGCGTAGCAGTAATGGCAGCCGAATTCGCACCCGCGATAGGGATTCACCGTCCACCGGAACGGAACCCGCTCCGAATGGCATTCGTTCAAGACCGACTTTACAGGCAGCAGGAAATACTCGGTCCCGCGCTTGGCTTCAGCGCAAGGGGAGGAGGCGGCGAGGCGCGCAATGCCAACCAGTTCCGTCGCGTGCTCCGTGCTCCGGTTGGCTGCCGGAGGGGGCGTAGGAGCGTCGCTTCGTAACTCACAATTGCCGTGGCGAGCGGCTGCGGGGAATAGCGTGAGACTGGTTTGCTTCGAGCTCGCCGGACGACGCCGAAGCGTTGCCGGGCTAGGTCGAAGGATCGGGGAAGTGGCCATTGGTAGCCTCGCCGCACGGGTCGCAATATATTCGCTTTTGTTTCGCTATGTCAAGTGAAATTATTCGCTTTTGTTTCGCCTGTCTGTCGGGTCAGTTCGCCGCAGGAAAGAGGCCAGTTGGCACAGCCTGCGAACGACTGACCCGCTCCCTATACTGGTAATGAAAGTTGAGGGGACCTGCCACTGTGCCCGAAGTAGCTATCCTAATCGTCGACGACGACGCCGTGACCCAGAACGCCCTTAAAAGCATTTTGGATTCCGAGGGTTGGCGCGTCCGCATCGTGCCCACCGCCGCCGAGGCCCTTACGGAGCTTGCAACCGGCGCGTGGAATCTCGTGATCGCCAATATCGAACAGGCCGATTTACGTGGACCGCTGTTTGCAACTCTCAAGGAGCTGGTGCACGCCGAAACCGCCCCCGATCACAATGGCGGCGGACGCATAAATCTCCGTGCCCTTTTTCTTTTGCCCGTGCAGACTCCCGCCGCCATCCAGCTCGCTCTGGAACGAGCGGAATTGCCCTATTCGTTTAAGCCATACCATCTCCACGATTTCCTCGAAAAAGTCAGCGAGCTTCTGGTGGAGGCCGGCGCCATCGCCGACCCGATCCGTAGCGTCAGCGGGTTCGCCCGTGTGAAAAAGCGTCGTCGCGAACAGCGCAACCCGCGCGAAGCGCGCCACGGCGCGATGTTTGCCTCGCGCGAGGATTACCAAATGACCGAAGAGGAAATGGCGGAATTTGAGCGGCAGGAAGAAGAAGACCGCAAGAAGCGCCAGAAGGCCCAGCAAGGCCGCGAACACCTTGGCTGATTCACCAACGCAACCCCACTTCCGCAAAAAAACCCTGCAAGAAACCAAGGCTCTTCCGTTCTCACACTGAAAGCGCCCGGCGCGCTTCGATCGGATAACGAAAGGAGACTCCCATGCCCTCGTCCAGCCACAAGTTTGTTTGGATCTTTTCGGCAATAGCTTTGCTTTTTCTTGGAATCCTGTGCCTGTCGCCACGGTTCGGCCCGATGACCGATGTCGCTGCCGCCCCGAAAATCGCCGCTTACGGTTGGAACGTCGGCCAACCCGCCACCTATGAAAATCTCTCGATTTTCCCGCTCCTCGCGCCGCAAGATGCCGATACCAGCGACTTTGAAACTCTCGACGCGGCACTCGCTTCCGGCGATGCAATCGTCACCGAACAGGGCGACTACCTGCGACGCACTCGCGATGGCTACGTGCCGCAGCAATTGTCCAACTCCGCCCGCGTGAATCAGCTTGTGCTCATTCATCGCGGCAAAAGACCGCTGATCCTTCTTGCGGGAGAAGTCGTCTCAGGCGGCAAGCAGGACCGCATCATCGGAAAAGATCGCATCGTTCCCATCGGATCCGCGCCCCTGCCACTGGACGTTTTCTGCGTGGAACACGGTCGCTGGACCGGCGCGTCCGACCAGTTTTCGGCCGGCAATATGATGGTTCATCCCAGCGTGCGCGAAGAGGCCGCTGTCGCGCAGGACCAGGTGCAGGTGTGGGCCGCCGTTCGCGGAGAAGCCTCCGGTGTCGCAGGCGGCGGTGCCTCGTTGGGCAATAATGCGGATACCGCAACAGTCACAGTTGAAAGCGGCATTGCCGCTCCGCCCGCGCTCACGCAGAACACTCTCTCCGAAGCCATTTCGTCCGCGGGCACTCAGTCCTACGAAAAAATTTACAAAGTCTCTCCAATCGGCGTCTCCGTCGAAAATTTCGCGCAGGAAATGTCGCGGCGATTCGATCGCGCTACCTCAGGACTCAAGGGTGAGCACGTGGTCGGCGTGGTCGTTGCCTTCGGCGATGAAGTCGCGTGGAGCGACATCTTCGCCTCTTCGCAGCTTTTTGATGCGTATTGGCCCAAGTTGCTTCGCAGTTACATTGTCGAAGCCATGACCCGTCCGCGCTATCGCCAAACCGCGACCGCGGATGACGTCCGCGACTTTTTGCGTCCAGTCACGGGCCATGTGGAGGAAGAATCCGAGCCCGGTATCTACAATTGGAGGGAGCAGTCGCTCGGCGAACTCACCGAGATTCAGCTCGAAGCCCTCTCGCCCAAGCCGCTCACTTTGCACTATCTGAGAATCTTGCGTGGCGGCGTGCAACCTCGGCTTGTCGAATAGGGTCCGGCCCGTGAAGACCATTTTCGCAAAAGGAGAAATCATGAAGCGTCGAGTCGTTGCAATTCTCTCGCTCGTGGCAGGCTTCTTTGGAGGCGCGCTCTCACCTTACGTTTCATCGCAAGTCGTTCGCGCGCAGGAAAAACTTCAGGCGCCAAGAGAAACCAGAGCGCAGAGGTTCGTGCTGGTGAATGCGCAAGGGCAGGAGGGGGGTGTTCTGGGATTCGACAAAGCTGGCGTGCCGGAAATCATCCTGCTCGATTCGCTCGGCAGAGAAATTTGGTCAACCCAGCTCAGAGCCGTCACGAATTCTCGTTAACCGGGCCGGGCAATTCTACGAGTACGATGCTTTGCGCACCTCACTCCGGTCCGCAGTGCCGGCCAAAAGCTCGCCAATCGTCTTGCGCAGCACCGGATGCTGTACACCGCCCGCAATCTCCGCCAGGGGTACGAGCACGAACTTTCGTTCGGTCATCCGTGGGTGCGGAATCTTCAAAGCCGCGGCCTGAATCACGCTTGAGCCGAATAGCAAAATATCCATATCGATCGTACGCGGCTCCTTTATCCCGTCGATTGACGCCGACCGCCTGCGTCCGAGCGACCTCTCGATCGCCAGCAGGACGTTCATCAATTCCTCGGGTGTCATTGTCGTTTCAGCTTCCACAACGCAGTTCAAAAACCAATCGTCGCCGCGCACATTCACCGGCTGCGTTTCATAAAGAGCCGATTGCCGCGTCACGCGCACGCCGTGCTGGCCCAGCGCCGCAACTGCGCGCGCCACATTTTCCACCCGATCTCCCATATTCGACCCAAGCGATAGGTAGACAGTATCCACGCTTTCACCGCGCATAATTCAGTCTCGCCAAACCCGCAGCATTTCGTTGCCGCCCTTCTGAAACTCATACGCCACGCGAATAATCTCGTATCTGTGATTGTCGGCCTCCAGCCTTTGGATTGTTTCGGCCAGCCACGCCGAGTGTTCCGTGCCGAACTGCGCCAACAAAGGGAATATCCGCGCCTCCGTGGCCACACGGCACAATTCGCGAATCGAATCGACATGGAACTGGAAACTCAGCGCATCGGAATACGTGAAAAGAAGATGCGAACAAAGCGCTAAATCGAATTGCCTATCCCGAAACGGCAACGTCGGCAATGCCGCCGTACGATAGCGCCCGTCTTTCAGACCTTCAGGAAAATCTTGAAGGAAAGTCCGCATTGTGGCCCGGCGGAATTCCCCAAGCCCTTCCGGTGTCCCAAACTCGGCCCAGACGAAATGCTCTACATTTTTCTTTGTCGCTTCCAGAATCTGCGGATATGTCTCTTCAATCTTCTTAGAAATCTTATCCGCCGAAAGTTCGTAGAGCGGATCGCACGAAACTACGCAATTGCCGCGCCTGTGCATTTCGGCGGCGAAACTCGCTGGCCCGCCCCCGCAATCGAGGACGCTCGCGGATAATTCTTTTGGAGTCAGCGCGAACATGCGGATGTACTCCTGCAGCGATCTGCCCCAGGGTACAACGCCGCTCAGAGTCATCGTCATCCACGGAATTCCGCCCGGAAGCGAACTATGTATATTGAGTCGGTCAGCTGGCTCGTGGAAAGCCTGAATGGTAAGGAAGAATCAGGGCCTACATCTCCGCCGGCCGGTTTGGTTCGCTCGCCTTGGAAGGCTTCATAAAATTCAGCGCATGCTTAACGGACGCCGACAGTCGGTGCCGAAAAATCGCCAGTTTTTGGCTCTCTGTCCCAGTGACCCAGTTGAACTGAATCACGCGCCGCTCGCCGATAAATGGCAAATGCCCGTGCCACGAATGGTCCGACCGCAGAAACGCCACCAGCGCGCCACCCGACGGCGGCACTTCCACAACCACATCCTCAATGTTGTGTTTTGAACGCAACAGGCGCAGCCGCCCTCCGGAATCATCCCAGCCCGGATTCAAGTACAGCAGGATCGTGATGATTTTGCTGGCCGAATCGCAGTGAATGTAGCCGTCTCGCGTCCCGCTCTGGCCGCGAACCGTAATCGTCGTCGGCCGTCCGCTTAAATCGATCTGAAATTTCTCTTCGAAAGCTTTGCGGAACTCGTCTGACTCCAGCGCGTCGACCATTTCCTGAAACGCACCGCCGTATTTCAGTGAATCGAGCGGAAAGCTGCCCGTCTCGCGGATCGCGGGATAGGCACCGTTTATTTTTTCGAGCGCTTCCGCTTTCACGAATCCGGGAATCACCAGGTGTTCGTAAGGGTCGCAGCTAAGCGGAGTTGCCCGCAGCGTCTGATAATCGAAAATCTCCATGTGCATCACAATCTTTGCGCGCCCGTGCGCGGGTGTCAATCGCGTTCGGCATTCGTTGTACCTCAGCCATGCCGCGTTCGTTTGTCGATCGTCAGCCTGGGCCAGCAAGCCGAGCCTCAACCTTCGCGGAGGACCGAAAGTACGTCAGGTCGCGTTTTGGTATCGATCAAGAGGAAAGCTACGGGCCACAGGCCAAACTACACGCGAACTCGAGAACGCATGATGGCCTCAGAAAAGCCCG
>JASHRM010000311.1 GCA_030037315.1 Candidatus Acidiferrales bacterium | reverse complement strand
AACTGGTTTCAAAGGGCGGCTCACGATTGGGTTGGATCTGGGAGATTGTTCCAGTTCGTACTGCGTTTTGAATGAAGCAGGCGAGATTGTCCTGGAACAGAAGCCGTCGACAACTCCGGAGGCGATGAAGCAGATCTTTGGAAAAAAAGGATGCCGCGAAGTCACATAACGAGTTCAGGTGACTGCGACTAACTCCTGGCCCAAACTTCCTCCGGACAAAAGGAAGCGAAGGGCGCTAATCAGGTAGCAGCACCTGCTGAATCGAGAACACCCAACTGGCACCGAGCGAAAAATCGCTCACACAAGAGTGCGGATGGAAGGGTGGCGACAGAGGCGGCTTGGCTGAAGAGGAAGAAGTCAAAGAAACAAAATCTCTTGTCAGGGATCGGCCTTCTCATGGAAGGAGCTTGCCAGATCGACTTAAACGAGCCATCCATTGTGAGCGTATCGTTGTGGTAATTTTCCAAACGAACAAAATGAGCCGCATCAGCCTTGCAGCTGATGCATCTAAACACTAAGTTGCGGAAGCCCGTCTTAAGGAGAACGTCATGGGCACCGCCACGACCGCGCCAACCGCTGTTGTTTACGCCATCGACCCGGCCCATTCCGGCGCCAGCTTCAAAATCAGGCACTTGATGATCGCCTACATTCGTGGAGGATTCGGCGGCGTCACGGGCGACGTGATTCTCGATCCTGCCAACCCGGCTAACACCAAGATTAAGGCCAGCATCAATGCGACCACTCTGCATACACAGGATGAAAAGCGCGATGCGCACGTGAAAGGCAAGGATTTTTTGGAGACCGACAAGTACCCCACTATCACCTTCGTGTCCAAGAAAGTGACGCAAGATGGCAAAGACCGCTGGAAGGTCGTCGGCGATCTGACATTGCACGGAGTCACGAAGGAGGCAGCCCTCGATGTCGAAAGCGCAGGCGTTGAGGCGAAGGATCCGTGGGGCAATCTCCGCACCGGCGCTGAAGCCACCGCCGTCATCAAGCGCAGCGACTATGGCCTGAAATTCAACGCTCCGCTCGAAACCGGCGGCGTGATGCTCGGCGAAGACGTGGACGTCCATCTTGATATCGAACTAATCAAGAAGGGCTGATCGAAAGGGTTACGCGAGAGCCTTGCCATAAAGATCCAGCAGACGGCTCCATGCCTTTTCGGCTTGCGGCTCGCTGTAGACGCGCGAATCCGGCGGACACCACCCATGCATGGCCGGGTACACTTCAATTTCCGCGGACAGCCCCGCCTTGGCGAAGGTTTCCTTCATAGCGGTCTTTTCGGTGGGCGCTTGCATGTCGTCATTTTCGGCAATGGCGACCAAAAACTGCGCCTTCGTCATCGCGGCCTGAAGATGCGGACTGTCCGGCATATCAGTCACCAACCCGTTGCCGCCGTGGAACGAGGCCACGGCTCCAATGCGGTCCGGCACTGCATAAGCGGTCCGAAAAGCCATCGCCCCTCCCATGCAATAACCCTGCGTCCCCACCTTGCGATCCTTGGCAACCGAGGATTGCTGGTCCAGCCATCCGACAAATGCCTTCGCATCCGTCACCTGCGTGGTCTCGTTCAGGGTTCGCGCGAGCGGCAGCAACTGCTGGATCGGAGTCGCCGCGCCCTGAGCCGCGGTCGGAGCTTTCTGGGTCCTGTAGAACGGATTCACCACCAGCACTGAATATCCCGACTCGGCGAGCCGCTTACCCATCTGGCGGAACGCCGGGCGCAACCCGAAGATATCCGGCCACACCACGACGCCGGGCGCGGTGCCAGTGGATGGATGGACGAAGTAGCAGTCCGCGGTGCCGTCCGGCGTCTTCACGTTCACATCTGATTCAGCCACCGTCGCAGCGTTGGCTACTTTCGGCAGCAGCATGGCGACGCCCGCTGCCAACATGATCCCGAACTGTTTTCGCGTGATTAAACCGAGGGCTTCGTACCGTTCCTGATCCTCCGCGGAATGATCTTGGTCGCACATATTTCGCTCCTTGTTTTCGTTTCTCAGTCTCGATGCCCAGGCTGCCAATAATCTTTGCTCTGGTCAATCGACGTTTTCGGTTCCAATGGCTTCAACTTCGGCGAGATCGCGTGTCGACTCCTGATAACGCGGTAACCGGAAAGTCGCTTAACTGCGGTTCGAATACTACAAAATTACTACAATTCGACGATTTTCCTCATGGGCAACGATCCAGGGTTGTTGCGGAGAAGTCCGGCTAGAGTGTTGATTTAAAAACGAGCTGGCGGAGAGGGGGGGATTCTTTCCACCCCTGGAATCAAAGGACTTCGGTAGTAGCCGATTTCGTACGCTGCCAATTTCCCACCGTTTTAGGGAGAATTCAATGCCCGAAACGTAACCGCGCAATGGCTTCCAAAAGCCAGACCTTCAAGGTGATCGAAGTCTGCGAGGTGCAAGCAGAAATATGATCAGGGCAGTGACTTTCTCAACGGCGAACCAGCGCGCGACAGCGCGACAGTGCATAGCAATTTGAAGATTATCATGTGAGTGAACGATGAACGATGCGAACTCTTACCTTGCTAACGTGACTTGCGATTGTGTTGTGGAACGATCAACAAATCATGAATCGCGCCGTCCTGTGGGGCACCCTGTCGGCAGGCTCTAAGACAAGAAGTCGCGCGATTTCCGAGAGGACAGAATTTCGGCGAACGACTAGCCCGAATTTCTCACCGGAAGTTGATAAAGAAGGCTTCGGCGGTGCAATTTCGAGCAGTTCGGTTGCTGTGTGACAAAGAGCCTTTCTAGGATGAGGGAGGCATTGTTTGCAATGGACTTATGGATGGGTTGAGAGAGAACTTGCCCATGTGGGGGAAGTGGTTGACGAAGGCTGGGTGTGTGTCCCGCTTAGTTCAACCGCTCAGGGCTGCGTAAGCGGTGGCGAAAAGCGCTTTCCACGGGTAGGCGCGCGAGTAGCGCACCCAGATGCGCCGCGCGGTGAGGCGCACCTCGGCGGCGATTTTGAGCAAGCGCAGTCGAATCGTTTCCACTTGTACAGTGGCCCACTCGGTGCCCTGTAGGGTGAGCCGTCGCAGCGCTTGCAGCAGGACGTACCCCAAAGAAGAAAAGTACAGACGCAACTGGTTCGCTCGCATCGTTTCCGTACTCAGCCGATCGCTGAATAAGCTCAGCTGTTCTTTAATGCGATTTTCCATCTCTCCGCGCGCACAGTAGAGACGTTCGTAGAGTTCTGGGGCCGGCCAGCGCTCCGCGGGCAGCGAGGTCACCACGAACCGCGGGTTTTCGCCCTTCGCCAGATGCTCGGCCTTGGCTACCACGCGCCGTCGCCGCGACCAACTGGACCGGGTGCAATAGAAGAACTCGACCAACACCCGCGCCGCTTTTCCGGTTCTCTGGTATTCCCGCTTGGCTTCCCGCAACGGGCCGGCGATCTTGCGTCGCAATCGCTCATTCCGCGCGAAACCCAATACATAATCCACATCGTGGGCTTCGCACCAAACCATCAACTCCTCGCGGCAGAAACCGGAGTCCGCTCTGAGGATGATGCGCACCTTCGGCCATTGACGACGAATCTGCAGCACGATCCGTTCGATCTCCTCCCGACTTCCGGCGCTCGCGTCTATGTTCGAAGGCCGCAGCCGGGCACACAGAAGATGCTCGCCAGAAAAAATGTACAGGGGCAGGTAACAATATTGGTTGTAGTAACCATGAAAGAAGCGGCCCTCCTGCTCTCCGTGCAGCGGTGTGTCAGTGGCGTCCAGATCCAACACGATTTCCCGTGGCGGCTTCTGGTGAGCTTCCAAGAAAATATCCACCAGCAACCTATCGAGCGATTCGGCCGAGTAGCCAATCTTGTGATAGCGCTCCGTGGATGGCGAACCGGCCGGCGTGAGTTCCAGCCGGTTCAACGTGCTCTTGCCCGCCAGCGGCTCGCCCAGTTCTCGCTTGCCCGCCAGCAGCGCCAGCAGAGGATCGCGGCGTAGCTCTTCGTGATCATTCAAATCCTCGTAACCCAAAGCGAGAGCATAGATGCGTTGTGCCAACAACTCAGGCAGAGGATGTTCCACGCGCTCCGGGTCGCGCGTGTCCGTGAAGCAGGCGGCCACACGCTTCAGCAAACCAATCTTGCGATCCACCCTACGCAACAGCAGCGCCCCGCCGTCGGTGGTCATCCGCGCGCCATCGAAGCTGGCCACCACCTGCCGCGAGAAATGTACTTCAAACGGGAAGGCTGTCTGATTACACTGTGTCATGAAAAAGGCTGCCTCTCTTTCGGCATTAACTTCGCTTCGACAACGCAGTTATGCCTGAGAAAGCGGCCTTTTTCTACTTCCAATCTGTTTCAATTGTTAACTTCTGGTGAGAAATCCGGGCTAGTGCAGCGCCTTGTTGAGAAAGGCCACCGTGCGCGCCCAGGCATCCGCGGCAGCCTCGGGACGATAACCGTTGGTGTTGGTCGGATTCTCAAAGGCGTGGCCGGCGCCGTCGTACTCTTTCAGGTCGACGAAGCGGTTCATGCTGCGCATGACCTTCTCGAAATCCTGTACGTCCGCGGGTGTGATGCCATGGTCATCCGCGCCGAAGTTCCCAAGAATCGGCGCGCCGATGTTCTGCAAGTCGTTCGGGTCGGTAGGCAGCGCGCCATAGTTCACCACGCATGCCGCCAGATGCGGCTCGTGAATGGCCAGCTGCAGCGCGAAGCCTCCGCCCATGCACCAGCCGATCACACCGATGTGCGCGCGATCCACATCTTTGCGCGTCTCCAGATACGCGAAGGCCGCCTTCAAATCGCTGACGGCGCGGTCTTGGGACAGTCCGCGCATCAATTCGTGCGCCACCTCCGGATCGGAGGTTACCTGTCCTCGGTACAAATCGGGAGCGAGCGCGATGTAGCCCTGTTCGGCGAGTTTCTGCGTCTGTTCCTTCACCCAATCGGTCAGTCCCCACCATTCGTGGACCACCACGAGCGCCCCGTAGCGTCCCGGTTTTTCCGGAGTGGACAGAAATCCGCTAACCGTTCCCGTACCGTTCGCAAACGAAACCGTCTCTGTTTTCGGAGCGTCGGCCCGGACCGACACGATCGCTGCCAGCAGGC
>JASHRM010000310.1 GCA_030037315.1 Candidatus Acidiferrales bacterium | reverse complement strand
CAAGACGATGCATGGCAACAGGAATGCAGCCCATCGATTTCGACCCATTCGAAGGCCTCTGGAATTTTTGCGTTTGGATTCCAACTTGTGCGTCGCGCGCCATTGTAGCGAAAAGCGGCTGACTTTTGGGCGGCGAGTTGCTTGGAAAACAAAGTGAATCACGAAATGAATTGCCATTTCAGGAACTGTGATATCCTCTGCCACCAAACCGGCTCCCAGGGGCCGAACAGAGCAATGGGGTGGTGAAATGAGTGGGTCTGCCGCCGGCAACTGCCGCAAACCTTCTTGCGCGAATGCGATTCCCGCCGCTTTGGCAACTGAACAATTGTGCCTCGACCACTTTCTGGACGAAGCGTTCCAGCGAACCGATACGACGTTTGACCGGTGCCGGAAAGGTGCGCCGATGCAGCCCGGCGACCTGGAATGGCTTTTGACGGACGCTCTTGCCGTCGTCAAGAACCTCGAAGAGGGCGCGAGTGAACCCGATGCGCATCAGCGCGATCGCATGCTGGAATTGCTTTTGATTCTTGCGAACCTTCACGAATATGTAGCCCATCATTCGGTCCGCCTAGACCGGCCGGCCTAGGCCTTTTCTCACTTCTGCCGCGGCAACTGGTCGGGCAACTCGTTAGCGATTGGTAACACGGCGTCTTGCGTTTCCTCGCATGCAGACTCAAGCTGAATGTATCCACTATTGGAAAGCGCCGATGCCCGAAGAGAAAATGCACGACCCTTTTAAGCCGAAGACTCCGAGCATTCCAGGAGTGTCGGCACAATCTCCACAAGTTTCAGCACGGCGTCCCCAAGTTCAGCCGGCAAATGAGCCAAAGCCAGAAAGCAAGCCTATTGGTCCGCAAGGAAGCCCATTCGCGGCGGTCGGAATCGCCGCCGCAGTGATCGCCGTGTTCATCGTGATCGGCATGCTCTCCTATCGTTCGCTTGTATCGTCCGTTCGCTCGAGACACGCGGCGCCTGATACTGTCGAGAGCGCGCCGCCCGTGGCGCCAGCGGCTGCACCGAAGCCAGTGGCTCCGATGCTCGTTGGGCCAGGCCCTATTGCGACTACTGCCGAACTCGCAAAGCCGTGGTCGTCGCGGGAGTTTCTATTCCGCGGACATGTAGCCATCGATCCTCAGCCAGCCATGGTCGTTAAGTTACCCAGCGGACAGTATTGGGCGTTTTCATTGACGGAGCCTTTCGGCACGTGCGCGCTCGACTACGTGACCGATCTCGATAAGCTGCAAAGCGAATACGATTTTCATGCCAGCCACCCAATGGTCGTGGACACCTGTACGAAAGCGGTTTATGACCTCTCGCAATATTCAGCAGGATCATCAGATGGCGCACTCGTACGCGGCGCTATCGTTCAAGGAACAGGAATCCGGCCGCCAATGGCGATTGAGGTTCAGGTTGAAGGCAAGCAGGTAGTCGCTGTCCGCGGCGAGTAAACGCAGCTCAATCCAGCGAAGCATGGCCGCTGTCCCGCTCGCGAAATCAGGCGGGACAGCCGCGCAAGCATTTCAACCTTCGTAGCTAGTCAGTCAGTCGTTCTACCGAACGAGCGACCATCACCGGCCCGCCATTCGACGAATCAAACAAGATGAAACCAACCACACGGATCGGGATCGCCTGCGATCCGCTGAGCCCCGAAAGACCGCTCAGGTTGATGAAGTTCGTCGCATTGGTTGTGAACACCGTTAGGGGGTTCGGCAGCAGCACACCCGCCGTCCAATTGTCCGTGAACGTGAGACTGCCCTGATTGCCTGACTGAATTACGGTGCTGCCCGGCACCCACGAACCCTGCTGTCCCTGCCTGCGCAACACGACGCGATGAACGGTCAGCGTCGGTACGCCATTGTTGGTAACAAGTTTTCCGCCGATGCCCACCGATTGTCCTGGAACCAGAGCGGAGTTATTGAAGAGCAGAGTAGTGATGGGATTGTTGATGTTCGCGATTTTGTAGACTTCGTTGCCGGTCAGGTTCAGTGTTTCGATCTGGCCGTCCTGAATGCCGGTGAGGTCTGGAAGCTCTGCGCGAACATAGAGGTCAGCCTGCGTCGCGGCGCTGGGAGCTGGCGGACGGATGCTCGTAAACAATCCGCCGAGGAAAAAGTGATCGTTGGATACGACTTCGATTTCAGAGGCGTCGATATCTTTCGTTACTGCATCCAGCTGACCCGAGACGGCGACGATCGTATCGGTGGTGAACGAGCTGACGGGAATACTCGGATCGTCCAAGACGGTGCTGCTGTTTGTCTCAACAGTCCACTGGCGCCCTTTCGGTCCCTGCACGGTAAACGTATTCGCGCCCGTCACGCCAACAACGCCCGCGAGAAAGTCGTCGATTGATACCTGCGAATCGCTGGCGTCGAGCAATTCCATTTCGAACATCGGATTTACGGCGCCAGTAATGTTTCCGTTCGCATCCGTTTGGAGAGATCTGCGCAAATCGAACTCCATGCGGAGGCCCACGAGTTGCGCATCGGTCAGCACAAATGGATTGGCGAAGTTCACGGTGACGCTCGATTGACTGAGAGTGCCGTTCATCGTGGTGATCTGCGGCGGATTCTGTGTTGTATCGATGAACGAAATCACCGGACTCGCGAGCGTCACGATCGCTGATGAATATGTGCCGGTTGGCACGGCGTTCAGATCAAGCAACTGGTGCAAGCCGCTCAGTTGAGCGAAATCCACCACTTGCGGCGTGGTGAGAACCGGAACATTCGTGGTTCCGTTATTGAGCGTTATGCCGCTGACCATGATCTGGCACGAGATCACGGAAGGCAATTGCGCGTCGGTACCGATCGTGAATACGGACGCTTGATCGTCGGAGCCGGGATTGGAACCTAAAGATCCCGCGCAACTGGCAAGCCCGATTGAAGCAAGAATGGCAAGGAACACACCCGTAGCTTTCGACTTCCACATGGTCATTCTCCTTTATGAAATGAGCGATGACTGCCCATGGCCGAGAACACGCTTCGGCCGTTGAGTGTGAAACACAGGACCAGGAAGAAAGTTACGGTAGTTTAGTTTCTGTGGCGGATTTTCTACGCGCGCGGGCGCACAAAATTCGATTGGACGGCTTTCGCGTGGATGCTACGCTTACGCCGCATGTTTGCCACGACGCGCGAATTTTTCCCGCTGTCACCTTTTTGCGTATTTCGCTTTTTGGCCGCTTCATTGCCGCTTCGCTTCCGCGAAGGAAGGGCGGTGTGAAAGCGCTCGGATTTATCCTGCTGCTCGCTGGGTGGGCGCTGGTGCTCGCCGCGATCATTCTGTTAATGCCGGGCGCGCCACGCGGCGCGTTCGTCTTGGCAGGTATGGGCGTGGAAATTGTTGGCATGGTCCTCGTAATTCGCGCGCACATCATTCCAGCTGGGAGCCGTGAATGATGCTTCGAGCGGCGTCATCGCTCTCAGAGAGCGGCACTGCGCTCTGCATCGTCCTGATTTTTCTAATCCCGTTCGCAGGCGTGGGTCTTGCGCTGATTAACACGGGGCTCGGCCGGGCGCGCAGCGCGGCGCATTTGATGATGTCGTCGCTATGCGTGATTTCGATTGCTGCGCTCGTTTACTTCGTTTGCGGATTTGCGTGGGCGGGAATCCCAGGAGAGTCCGGACATACAATTTCAGCCGCCGGAAAAATCTGGGACTGGCTCGGCGCCGGACCTCTTTGCTTTCGGCATCTGAAACTGGATGGCTCACTCGCATCGCTGACGGCGCTTTATGGGATTTTCGCCGTCGCAATTGCATCGCTGATACCGCTTGGCAGTGGCGCCGATCGATGGCGGCTCGGAGCGTGCTGCATTTCCACAGTGTTGCTTGCCGGCTGGACGTATCCGCTCTTCGCGCACTGGGTGTGGGGTGGAGGATGGCTCGCGCAGCTTGGCAGGAATTTCGGGCTTGGTGAAGGCTTCGTCGACTGCGGCGGCTCAGGTGTGATTCAGTCTCTGGGCGGCCTCACGGCGCTTTCCATTGCCTGGATTTTGGGCCCGCGCCGCGCGAAGTACACCCACGATGGCATGCCGACCGCGATTCCCGGGCACAACTCCGTGTACGTTCTCTTTGGCTGCATGCTGGCATTCATCGGCTGGTGCGGATTGAACTCCGCCGGCGCAATTCTTTTTGCGGGCGTGTGGCCGGGCGAGTCCTTATTGATCGCGGTGAATACGCTGCTTTGCGCGGCTACTGCGGGACTCACGGCGGCGGCGATCACGAATGTTCGCTTTGGCAAGCCGGACGCATCGCTGACGGCGAACGGCTGGATAGGCGGACTCGCGGCAAGCAGCGCCGGATGCGCCTTTGTTTTGCCGGTTGAGGCAGCAGCCATTGGGCTCATCGCAGGCGCGCTAGTCACGCTGTCTGTCGAATGGCTCGAGCTTCGCATGAAGGTGGACGATCCAAGCGGATCGATTTCCGCGCACGCAAAGGCGGGAGCTTGGGGACTGCTGGCGGTCGGCATTTTTGCACGAATACCTTCAGCCGCAGCAGACGCGGCGAATGGAAACACCGCGACACATTCCTATCAATGGCTTGCACAACTGGTCGGAATCGCGACACTGGTCGGATTTGTCTTTCCGCTTACATATGGTCTGAACTGGCTGCTAAACCTGGTTTATTCACATCGCGCGCGTGCCGAAGGCGAGCAACAAGGCCTCGATCTTTTCGAATTGGGGGCGCAAGCTTATCCGGAATTCCTCAAGCACAACGACGAGTTTACGGAGTGAAACTACACGGCGAAAATTCCTTGCAATCGCTCGATTGAGCGGCATATAAGCAGTGTGGTTGCGTAGAATCATCGGAATGCTAGCAACGTTGGAAACGAAGGCCCCTGATGAATCGTAGAAAGCTTCTGTCGCTGCTTGGGATGTCACCCGCGTTGCTAGCGGCCAACACCGCTCTTGGTAAACCGGCAAACTCAGTCTCGGCAAACCCAAACCCAGTTGATTCAGGCTCAGGGAAAATCACCGCAGTTAATCCGAAAGGCACGCCGCCTCCCATCCAACTGATTCCGATGGCGCCACGCCTCGACACGCTCAATGGAAAAACGGTCTATTTAGTCGATACCGGTTTCCATGGCTCAGACGTGCTTCTGATGCAGATTCAAGCGTGGTTCACCAGAAATATGCCGGGCACCACAACCGTTTTCAAACGCAAGGCCGGCCCCTACGCGGAAGATGATCCGGCGCTGTGGAAAGAAATCAAAGAGAAGGGCAACGCGGTCATCATGGCCGTGGGTCATTGAAGCACCTGCACGCCAGCGACCGTCGGTCACTGCATAACCACCGAAAAGATGGGGATTCCCAGCGCGCCGCTCGTCACAAAGGCGTTTAAAGATCTGGCGATCCTAAACGCCGCAAAGCGCGGGATGCCGCACGAGCGCATCTGTTTTACTCCTCACCCGGTTTGGGGCAAGACGCCGGAAGAAGTGCGCGCATACGTCGAGGGACCCGATCCGGTCAGCGGCAAACCGCTGATGAAAGAGATCGTCGACGCGCTCACGGTGCCGCTCAACGCCGATGAAAAGAAATCGGGGATAGTGAATGTTTCGGTTGGGCCGCCGACTTTCACGGATACGGCGGACAACCTCCAGGAATTTTATTTGAACAACGGCTACACCGATTTTCTGCCGGTCATTTTGCCGACTGAGGAACGCGTTGAGGCGATGATGAAGGGCACCAGCCACAAGCCCGATGAAAAAGTCGGAGAGATGGCAGCTGGTGCTTATCCGAGATGGTCCTACAACGTGAGGCAGGTGGCGGCCAGTGCGGTGATGGCCGGTTGCCGGCCCGAATATTTTCCGATTGTGCTGGCGATCGCATCGTCGGGAACCGCGTCGCTATTCAGCTCAACCAATTCGTTCGCGTTTGCGATGGTTATCAACGGCCCGATTCGCGACAAGCTCGAATTCAACTACGGTATCGGCGCTCTCGGACCCTTTGCTCAGCCCAACGCTACGATCGGCCGCGCGTGGACAATCATGTCGAAAAATTTGGGCAACGGCGGAATTCCGGGAGATACGTATCTCGGCTCGCTTGGAAATAATCTAAATTACAACAACGTGGTGATCGCGGAACACGAAGACGCGAGCCCGTGGGTTCCATTTCACGTGCAGCGCGGATTCAAGAAGGAAGAAAGCGTAGTGAGTCTGTTTCGGGGATTGGGCGTTGTGCCGGGACAGGTGGCGCGTGGAAGCAGCGCAAATCAGAACGTCCAGTTCGATCACCAGATGAGCGATCTATTCAGCACGTTCACGGGATTTTTCGGCGCGCTGATCATCGCTGATCCGCTGGTGGCCGCTCGGTTGAAAGAACAAGGCTACGACACGAAAGATAAGCTGATCGAATGGCTCTACAAAAATACGACGCAGACGGTGAAAGATTACAAGGAGCGGAACTTTTCATATCTCTTTGAGTACCCCCAGGCCTTGCAAGGCAAGGAGCCATACGCGACGTGGTACAAATTGCCCGACGACGCCGTGATCCCGCATTTTCCGCGGCCGGAGAGTTTCAATATCGTAGTCGCAGG
>JASHRM010000309.1 GCA_030037315.1 Candidatus Acidiferrales bacterium | reverse complement strand
CATCGACCAGCCGGGCGGCTGGCTTGGAGGTACCGTGAAACCAGATTGGCCAATTCTGGTGAACCTGCGCCTAGACCCTCTCGAACGAACGGGGATGACAGGATCTTTTCAGTATGCCAATTGGATGCAATTCGAATTCTGGCGGTACGTTTTTGTGCAGGACGTGGTCGGAAAGTTCGCCCAAACATTCATCGAGTTCCCGCCGATGCAGAAGTCAGCGTCTTTCAACCTGGAAGCGATCAAGGCACAGATGGAAGAAAAAGCCAAAGCTCACGCTGCGGGCGCGTGACCTTGGAACGATGGATCGTCGTCTGATTGTGGTGGATCGGAATTGTTGTCGCGTACAAGCGCAGCAAGATCGCTCTGTCGCGGCGCACCTGCGCCGCCGGGTGTCTCCGGGGACGACCCCTAGGCGCCTTCGGCCATGCGCACGTCGCGGTCCACGGCGCCGTCGAGCAGCTTTTTCGCCGCTTGATATTCAGCGCTTTCGTATGTGGCGATCGCTTTCTCGAGGCTATCGAACTCAATCACAATCGTCCGTTGGGTCAGCCCGGACTCGTAAGCTTTCGCGGCCGTGCCTCGAACCAGGAAGCGGCCGCCGCCCGCTGTGATCGCCGGGCCAGCCAATTTCCCGTAAGCGGCGAGAGCGTCCGGATTCGAAACCGAACGATAAACAGTAATCCAGTATCCCTTGCGCATGGTGCCTCCCTCGTAAAATTTGCCTGAGCAGTCTATCTTGATTTCCAACTCGACTAAACAACTGCCGCGGCCTCGCCGAGCGCAAATGGCAGATTGGTTTGTCCCGCATCGCTCCACGATTGCCAGCCTGTGCGCTTGCGGCGTTGAGCGAATAAACCGCAGCTCTGGTGCGGCAAGGCAACTAACCCATCGGTGCGGGTTCGCTAGCTTTCAGTCCTGAAATTGGGGGAGGCGTCTCTTCTCGAGGGCTAGTTTCATCGCGGGAATCAGTTCTCTTTCAACACGAGTTTTGAAAACGTAAGCCGAGGCTCCTGCCCGCCGGGCGGCCTCTACGATTTCTGAATCAGTCATAACGGAGCAAATCACGATAGGCGTGTTCTGGCGCAACTTCGCCAGTTCCGTTACGACTTCAATCCCGGTCAGCCCGGGCATAGATAGATCCAAAACGGCGAGATCGGGTTTGCAAGAGCGAATCAGATCCAGGGCGGAGCGGCCGTCACCGGCGGTCGACACGATTTCAAATTCGGGCGTCAGGATTGATGAAAGGCTCTGCAAAAATAGGGCGTTGTCATCTGCGATTACGATACGAGGCCGCGTCAAAATTGTTCCTCCACAGAAAAGGTTTCTGAAGTGTCAGAGCCTTTCATGCACGTAAGAAGCCAGTTTGTGGACTCCAAAAAAGGACAATAAGGCGCTTTGAATCAGGGAAGGCAGCCTCGATTTCGACGAAGTGTTCCAAAAGGACGTGGTTGAAACGCACCACCTGGTGGTTTTCAGCCATGAGACTCGGCTCGCATGAAGCCTTGCTGGCATTTCGACGTGCCAGTCGGCAACAACCGCTTGATCAGCTTGGGCGCGGAGCGCTCGACCGCTCGTAGCCTGCGGCTGTGGAGCAAACAGCTCGATCGAAAAAATGACCGATGAGCCGGTCAAGCTCCTGCCTTCTATATAGATCGAGCGCCGAATCGGCCATCGCGCAACTGTCGAGCTCTTGAATCAACTGCTGTTTTGTCAGTGTCAACGCCCAGAGAACTTCACTCAAAGGAATGCCTTCAGCGAAGCGCCTTTTTCCGAGTTCGATGTGCCACGACTGAATGAAGGCATCGGTCTTCTCCCACAGCCAGCGGCCCAGATTCTGGTAAACGTCGTTCACACGAGAGTAGAGTTCACCAGCGGGCAGCCTGCGATAAGAGGGAGTGTGTTCACTGGTTTGCAGCTTGTTGACGGTGTCGCGAGTAAGGCGGTCGGCGTGCGCCTCGACAACGCTGATCAGCCGGCCGGATAGGTAATTCGATTCGCGTAACATTCGATTCCTTCCTGTATAACTCGTAATAGAGCGTATTCGTATCGTATTACGATATATTGGATGCAGCAAAGCAACAATAGTTCGAGCCAAGCGCATCCTAATAATTAACGTGCCCCACCCGGCCTCTAGAGCGCACGCGCTCGGCGCAAATGGACCCAACTGCGGGTTCCCCGACCTCGCGATCGTATTCATCAACAATGCTAGAATGCGCCGCACAGAGAGTTACGCAATGCTTCGCAATGAGTGCGTAACGTTTAAAGCCGAAATCCGACTGGGGACAGACCACGATTCGCTTGGTGGCGCGAACGCGGAGAGCGCGATGCTGACTCTACACATGGTCGCCAGCCTTGATGGCTTTATCGCCAAAAAGGACAACAGCGTTTCCTGGCTCGAAGATTCTGGAGACGTCTATGAAAAGGGTGTCTCTTACGAGAGCGCCGCAGAAACGGTCAAGGCGATCGACTGCTTTGTGCTTGGCTCCCGCACGTACGAGCACGCGCTCGAACTCGGCTGGCCGTATGGCGATACGCCCACTATTGTGGTCACAAGCAGGGAATTGCCCTCAACGCGAAAGAGCGTCGAGTTTCATTCAGGTGATCTGAAGCGATTGGTTAGCGAAGTTCTCGCGCCGCGATTCAGAAACATCTGGCTCGTCGGAGGCGCGATGCTGTGCCAGGATTTTCTCAGGCTTGGCTTGATCGACGAAATCAGGTTATCGATTGTTCCGGTTCTGTTGGGCGAGGGGCTCAGCCTGTTCGGCGTTTCCGGCGCCGAGAAGCGATGGCGCCTGAACGACGTCGTCGCCTACAAATCGGGCGTGGTTGAGTTGCTATATGAACGGCCCATCAGTTCGAGCGCGCGGCTCTAATCCTCAACTCTACTGAAAGAGAATTTCACAGTGCGTGGCGCGTTATTGCCCTGACCGCCTGGGCCGCCGTTGGCACCTTGGCCACCACTGTTAGCTTGCCCACCGTTTTGTCCGCTTGGCCCACCGTTGGCCTGACCGCCGTTGCCAGTCTGATTGCCGGCTTGGCCTCCGCCAGCGCTCTGACCTCCGCCCTGCCCCGAAGCGGGCGGACGCATGCCGGTGATCACCATTTCGTTCGTGTAATGTTTCCCGTCCGGAGCAAGCGTCCAGACATCGTGAAATTTCGCGCCGTTCGGCATGGTGGTATCGCACGTCAGGACGTTGCCTTCCAGCTTGCCGGTGACTTTGGAGCCGGCCCACATCCCGATGTCCATCGTCACTTCGCTGCCGTCGGTCGGGTACTTGCGAATGATCGTCATTTCAGGGCCGCCGTTGCGTCCCGGTTGCAGCTCGATCATCACGATTGTCTTGCCCTCAAGCGTTAGTTCGCGCGTCATCGTCGGCGTGCCGGGATCGCTTTTCCATTTGCCGACGAATTCCTCCGGACCCTGCGCGAATACTGGCAGGGCAATGATGAGAAAAATTGCGGAAATTATGAGTCGCTTCATTGGGCCTCTCCCGATCGTCGATGGTTTCCGCGAAATACTCTATCACCACCGCGAGAAAATCCGCGCTGGATCGACAATCAGCGAACCTGGCTTGGCGCCCACAGATTCAACGCCTCTTTCGTTGACACGAAAGGATGGTGGCGCGTATAGTCCCGCCCAAATTCCGCCCTTTCGAGGTGATCAATGCGCGGCAAGCTCCTATTCCTGGTTCTTGTCCTGGTACCAAGCGTGACACTGGCTCAGGCTACCGTTTGCTCGGAGCAGAAGGTCCGAGAATCCGCACAAAAACCTAGCCTCAAGTATTCCGACGACAGCTTTTTCTGGAGCGGCGCGTTCGACAAGCCGCTGATCGGCAAGGCAGCACATGAAGCCGCCGCCGCGAAGGCAGAAAAGGACGAGCCTAGAAAGAACGAAACTACGGCCGATCACCCTCAGAAAATCGTTGTGGCCAAATCCGGGGACATGGCCTACGAGTATGGAACCGGCAACCTGAGCTACGACGAGCAGAAGACCGGCAAACACGTCACATTCGAAACTGCGTATCTTCGCGTCTGGAAATCAGTGGACGGTGACTGCAGAGTCGCAGCCTTCATGATTGAGCCCATCGAGAGCACTCTCAAAGAGAAGTAGCCCGCGCGAATCGGGCGGTCATCCACCGCGCCGCAGAATGCTCATCGATTGGTGCACGGCGGATGGGCTTTGAGTCGTCGAAAGATCAGCAGCGGGACTTGACCCTTTCAGCAAGCCTCCGTTCATCCAGCGCGTCCATCCTTCGGCCCCAGTTAGACTGCTTTCATCCGTGTATTTTCGAGGAGGGTAACCCTCCGTCGAATTGGACGGAGAATTTCGCTTGAACGCTCGCGCCCAATCTATTTCCGTCGCAACACCTGCTGGGCCGTGGCTCTACCGCCCATGGCTCGATTTACTTGTAGGCTGCGGCGCATGGTCGGCTCCATTGCTGGCGATCGCCGCGTGGATGACGCCGGCTCATGCCTATAGCTGGACGGTCGCTTTTTACGCGCTCGCCATGGTTTTCAATTACCCGCATTTCATGGCCACCGTCTATCGCGCCTATCACACGCGGGAAAATTTCGAGAAATACAAAATTCTCACTCTGCACGTCACTCTCCTGATCGTTCTAACCGGCGTTCTGCTTCACGTCTTGCCGCGCCTGTTGCCCTGGGTCTTCACTCTCTACATTTGCTGGAGCCCGTGGCACTACACGGGACAAAACTTCGGACTGCTGATGATGTTCGCGCGGCGAAGCGGCGCCGCCGTCGCCCAGTCCGAACGCCGCTGGCTGCGTGCGGCCTTCATCGCTTCCTACTTGATGCTGCTCGCGAGCTTCGAAACGGGGGCGTCGAGTGACCCGCTGATCCTGTCGCTCGGGATTCCGG
>JASHRM010000308.1 GCA_030037315.1 Candidatus Acidiferrales bacterium | reverse complement strand
TCGGAGAGGCGGTTCATGAGGTCCTGCAGATCGATATCGTCCGCAGCGCCGGGCATGTACCGCGAATATTTTATATATTTCATCGCGCTCTCCGCGCAGTCGCGTAAATGCGTTAGTTGAATTGCCGCCGGGGCATCCGCCCCGAAGATTCTCTCGGATCGCGCGGCTCGGGAGTTTTGCGCGCTTCGGCAAAAAATCCGCGCTCTTCGCTGCGGCTAATTCGCTTTTGCGCCCAAAGTCCTTCCAGAATGAATTCAGCTGCGCTCGCTTGAATCGCCGCTGCATCCTTGCCGCTCACGCCCATCGCGTCCAGATGATCGAAAAGCCCCTGGATTTTCTTGAGCTGCGCCAGCAGTTCCGCACTTGAAGCGTTCGCCGGCACTTTTAACTCGCCGCCCAGTTCGAACCACTGCACCACCGGCTGAAAATTGGCGTTAGTAAAATATTTCGTGAAGGTTTTGCCCACGGCCGCGCGGATCAGCTCTCGCGCGATGTTTTCCGCTCCGCGCATCTCGCCTTCGTATTCGAGTTCGAACTTACCCGTCATGGAAGGAATCGCTGCATAAACGTCCGCCACTCGCGCCACAATCGCCGAATCGCGGCTGCGGACCGCGCGCTGTTCGGCGCTGCTTAGCACGTTTTCGAGGGTGCTGATTGGCAGGCGCTGGCTAACGCCGGAGCGTTTGTCGACGCGCTTATCTTCCCGCGCTTGAAACGCGATTTCTTCGACCACTTCGCGCACGTAGGTAGGAATTTCGACGCGGCGCTTCGCATCGCGATTTGTCCAGGACTCCTGCTGAGTGATCGACATGCCTTCGGCCAGCGTAACCGGGTAATGCGTGCGAATTTCCGAGCCGACGCGGTCTTTCAGCGGCGTGATGATTTTGCCGCGCGCCGTGTAATCTTCCGGGTTCGCGGTGAAGACGAGAAGCACGTCGAGCGCCAACCGCACCGGATAGCCCTTAATCTGCACGTCACCTTCCTGCATGATGTTGAAAAGGCCCACCTGGATTTTGCCGGCGAGGTCCGGCAACTCGTTGATCGCGAAGATGCCGCGATTCGCGCGAGGAAGCAGGCCGTAGTGAATCGTCAGCTCATCGGAGAGATTCTTGCCGGCGCGCGCAGCCTTGATCGGATCGACGTCGCCGATCATGTCGGCGATGGTCACGTCGGGCGTCGCGAGTTTTTCCACGTACCGCTGCTCGCGCCCGAGCCATGCGATTTCCGTGGCGTCGCCTTCAGCGGCAATTTTCTCGCGGCAGATGCGGCAGAGCGGCCTATACGGGTTGTCGTTAATTTCACACCCGGCCACGACGGGAACCTGCGAATCGAGAAATCCCACCAGCCCGCGTAAAATTCGCGATTTCGCCTGCCCGCGAAGGCCGAGCAGAATGAAATGATGCCGCGAGAGCAGCGCATTCGTGATTTGCGGAATCACCGTATCGTCGTAACCGTGCACCCCCGGAAAGAGAGGCTCGCCAGACTCCATCTTGCGCAGCAGGTTTTCGCGCAATTCCTGGCGCACCAATCGCTGCGCCATTTTTTCCTCCGACCACTGGCTATGCCGAAGCTCGCCGAGATTCTTAGGTAGACTCATTCGCTCACCGATTCCTTATGAGGACATGAACGCGCACAGGCGCGATTCCTGGATGAATCAAGACCATTATAGTGGATCGTTCACTGGGGACATAATTTGGATTGGAGAAGCCAGGTGCACGTTGCCAGCGAATTCGAGGCTGCTATCAATTGTAGGCGTGGCCATTGCCTCCGGCGCGCTGCCGTAAACGCTGCTGATCGGCCAGTTTCGGCAAAAATTCCTTCAGCCAGTTCAGTAAAAACTGGCGGCGGGTGTTCTCCGACCGCATTTCGAGCAACGCCTGGCGCTTCTCCAGCTCCATGGGGAGCAAAGCGGCCATTTCGTAGGAGAGGTTTTCGGGCTCGTTGCGGCCGGCGGTGGACCACGCCCGCCCAAAAAAAAGCGTGTGGCAAGCCTCGAACGCTGTTACAAGATCCTCTTCCGTTTTGGGATCGAGCGTTAGCGTCTCATCCACCGGATAATCGACGATTCCTTCGTAATATTCGCGTTCGTCGATCAGTTCCTTCAGGTGAAAAACAGCGCGGCCTTCGGTTGCAATGTCCATGCGGCCATCGGGATAATCGCGCACTTTCTGAATGATTTCCGCCGTGCATCCGACACTCGCGAAGGATTTTCCGGCGGCCATCATCATGCCGAATTCGATTTTCTCCTTGAGGCAACGGCCGATCATGGCCTTGTAGCGCGGCTCAAAGATGTGCAACGGCAGCGGCATGCCCGGCAAGAGCACGACTTCGAGCGGAAACAAAGGGAGCCGCGTGGGTCTTTGCATTTCGTAACAGCCGCCGCTGTGAAACCTACCGCAAAAGGGTGAGCGCTGCCTGCATTTCGTCGCGCGCGTGGATGTCGCCCGTCTTTTGCGCGACGACAATGCCGTCGGACAGCAATTTGCGCGCCTCGGCGATCTTCCCGATGCGCGAGAGAAGTTGGCCGAACTGAAAATATCCCGCCACGTATTCAGGATTGGATTCGAGGAGTTTGTGGAAGTGGCTAGCGGCAGCGTCGTGATCGCCCAGCTTGACGCATTCGAGGGCCAGCCCGTAGCGAGCGAACGCGTCTGAAGGCCTTTGCGCGACGAATTGTTCCAAGGTTTCGCGGCGCGTTTTTTGCGTTTGCGTCATGATCGATTCCGCATTATAGCGGGTTTCAGGTTTTGACGTAGGGCCCGATTCTTTGGTCCGCGCATGCAGCTTACGACGACGCTTTGAAATTCCGGACCGCTTCCGCAGTTTTGAATCCCAATTCGACGCATTTGCCGATCGATGGTCCTTCGAGGTAATTCGCGGCGAAATAAAGACCCGGTGTGGCGCGCTCGGCGTCGCGGACGGCTTCGACAATGTGTCCATGACCGAGATTGTATTGAGGCAGAGCCTTTGGATGCTTCCACACCGAGAAAGCCGCCGGCTGCCCGGCACTTTTCAAGAGCGTCGAAATATCGGCCTGCGCGATCTCGGCGATTTCGGCTTCTGATTTTTCGAGAATGGAAAAGTCAGTTGCTCCGCCGAGAAAACTTGTCAGGACACTTTGGCCTTCGGGCGCGCGGCCCGCGAAAAGTGACGAGTTCCACACGATCCCGAGCGTGCGGTAGCCTTCGCTTCGCGGGATCAAAACGCCGAAGCCATCGAGCGGCGTGGTGATTTGCTGGTTGTAATAAGCGCTGGCGACAACGGCGACACCCGCATAGGCGATGCCGGAAAGCTGCTGCGCTAGCCGAGTGGAAAGCGCCTCGACCAGATGCGACGCGACAAACGCCGGCGTAGCGATCACAACTGCATTCGCGTGGAGCGCTTCGCTGCGGCCGTTTGAGCTGAACCGGACCTCGTACGCGTCGCCAGCATTCGCAGCGCCGATTTTGGCGATAGATTCGACGCGTGCGCCGATTCCTGCACGATCCCCCAATTTTCCGGACATCGCACGCGTTAACGTGGCCATGCCACCGCGAAACGAGCAGAGCGACGGTGGACCTTCGCCGGAGTCGCGCTTGGGCCGCGATTTCATCGCGCCGCGTAGCACGCTGCCGTATTGGCGCTCCCATTCCTCAAGGGTGGGGAATGCCGCGCGCAGACTCAGCTTTTCGGGATCTCCCGCGTAAACTCCTGAAACGAACGGCGAGACGAGGTATTCGAGAATTTCATGGCCGAATTTCCGGCGTACGAATTGGGCGATGGATTCATCTTCGCTGGGCGGCTTCGTTTTGCCGAATGCCTCTGAGACGACCTTCCAACGCGCTCCAACCCCGAGCAGGGAACTAGTCAAAATTGCCTGCGGCGAGAGCGGAATTTTCTGCAACCTTCCTTTGCGCACTACCCACCGCGGCGCGCGGGGATCGGCCTTGCAAAGTTGATCCTGGATTCCCAGCTCGGCGATCAGGTCGAGGAGCGGCTTTGTTCCTTGAAAGCTTTGCGGGCCGGATTCGAAGAGGTAGCCGCTTTTCGTTTCGGTGCCGACTAGGCCGCCGGGGCATGGAGCGGCTTCGAGCAAGATCACCGGTGCGCCAAGTTGCCGGAGCCGATAGGCGCAGGCTAGGCCCGAAATTCCGCCGCCGATTACCACAATCTGCGCTAGGTCGGCCATGCTCGCGACATTCGTTTATAGAGTTTTCGAGAACAGAGGTTTTTGGTCCATTTGCTGATCGTGCAGATAGCGGTCGAAGACCATCGCGACGTTGCGGATGAAAATTCGGCCAAGGGGTGTAACGCGCAGCTCATCGGGCGTCACGATCAGCAATCCATCGTTGATGACTTCGTTGAGGCGTGCGAGCTCAACAGCGAAATAGTCGTCGAACGAGATCGAGAATTCTCGCTCGATTTCGCGCTTGGGAATCACGGTATGGCAAAGCAGTCGGCCGATCACCGCGCGGCGAATCGCGTCATCTTGAGAGAGGCGATAGCCGCGCATCGTAGCCAGCCCTCGTTCGGCCGCGGCACTTTGATATGCGGGCACTTCGCGGATATTTTGCGCGTAGGCGCCAGCGATGGAGCTGATCGCGCTGACGCCCATGCCGTAAAGATCGGCGCCAGCTTTCGTCGTGTATCCCTGAAAATTTCGGTGGAGCGTGCGATTTTCCTGCGCGGCCGCCAGCTCATCGCCAGGGCGCGCGAAATGGTCCATACCAATGTAGAGATAGCCGGCATCAAGGAAGCTTTCAAGGCCAGCGCGGAAGATTTTGAATTTTTCGGCGCTGTCGGGCAAGTGATCCGCAAACGCGCCTTGCTGCTTGCGCAGCCACGGCACATGCGCGTAGCTGAACATCGCGACTCGGTCTGGCGAAAGAGTGAGCACTTGATCGATCGTGGCACGAAAGCTTTCGGAGGTTTGGTACGGCAGGCCGTAGATCAAATCGACGCTGATACTGTGGAACCCGAGTTCGCGCGCTTTCGCGACCAGGTCACGCGTCAATTCATAGGGCTGCACGCGACGAATCGTCTCCTGCACCCTGGGCTGAAAGTCTTGAATGCCCATGCTCAGACGATTGAAACCGAGCCGGCGCAGCGTTTCCATGTGCGCGGCGGTGGTGACGCGCGGGTCGACTTCGATACCGATTTCCGCGTCCGGCGAAAAGGCAAATCGCTCGCGCGTATAGCCGAAAAGATCCTCCATCTGCGTGGGCGTGAGATATGTCGGCGTACCGCCGCCCCAATGGAATTGAATCACCGCACGATTTTTCGAAACACGGTTTGAAACGTGGTCGATTTCGCGCTTCAGCGCTGCGAGGTAGGGAATTGTGACGTTCTTGTCTTTCTGTATCGACACGTTGCACGCGCAAAAAAGGCACAGGCTCTCGCAGAAGGGAAGATGCATGTAGAGCGAGACTGGCGTAGCGCGCTCATCGGCTCTGGCGGCATAAGTTTCGAAATCGCCGGGGCCGAAATCGTCTTTCCAGACAGGCGCTGTGGGGTAGCTGGTGTATCGAGGGCCGGGGCGGTTGTATTTTTCGAGCAACGATTCTGGGATCGATTCGGCGTCGATCTTTTCGATCGTCTTGGTGCGCGTTTCCCTCATTGGCGTGCCGCTGCCATGGCCTTCTGTCCGCTTTCGACGAAAAGTTTTGCGTTTTCGACCGGGGTATTCGGCAAAATACCGTGACCGAGATTTAGGATGTGGCCTGCGCCGCCCGTTTTCTCGATGGCGGCCGCAACAGCCCCGCGAATGCCATCCTGATCGCCAAGCAAAATGGACGGATCGACGTTCCCTTGCAGGGCGACTTTATTGCCAAGGCGCGTGCGGGCGTTGGCCAGATCCGTGTTCGAATCGACACTTAGCACATCGGCGCCGGTTTTTGCGAGATTGTCCAAATGCCGCGCCGAGCCCTTGGCAAAGAGAATCTTTGGCACGCCGTTACCACCGATGCAGTCGAAAATCCCGCGCGTGGCGGGCAATTCGCATTCTTCGTATTGCTCCGGCGTGAGTTCGCCGGCCCAAGTATCGAATAATTGAATGGCCGACGCGCCCGCTGCGATTTGCGATTTCAGATATTCCGCCGTGACGCGCGAAATTCGCTGCATCAAATCGCGGACAATTGCCGGCTCCTCGCGCAGCATCCACTTTGCAGTGGAGATATCGCCGCGAGTTTGACCCTCAATCATGTAACAAGCAAGCGTCCAAGGCGCGCCGGCGAAGCCGATCACGGGCACTTCCGGTCCAACCGCCGCGCAAATCGTGCGAATGGCGTCACAGACGAAGCGAGTTTCTGTTTCGGGATCGAAATCCCGGAGCCGGCGAACATCGAGGGCGTCGCGAATTTCACCTGACAGCACGGGACCAGAATCGGGTACTTCGAGTTGCAAGCCCATCGCTTCGGCGACGATCAAAATGTCCGAGAAAACGATCACTGCGTCAACGCCAAGAACATGGAGCGGTTGAATCGAAACTTCTGCGGCGAGTTCCGGCGTTTTGCAAATTTCGAGAAAGGAATGTTTCGCGCGCACAGCTTGATATTCGGGCAAATACCGGCCAGCTTGCCGCATGATCCAGACGGGTACCCGATCGGTTGGTCCGAAGCGGCATGCGCGCAGGAGAAGGTTTTTCTTATTTTCGGAGATTTGCGGCATTTGATTGCGGATTCCTGTCAATGATAGCAGAAGCTTGTTGAAGCTGTGGCGCAGCCCGGAGTTGGGGTAAGGTTGTCCTAAGACGCGGTAAGCCGAGAGGCGAGTTGAAAGGGCCGACTCATCGGAAACACTGATTGTCAAAAGAGCTCTGTGTAAACGCAGAGAGCATCGCCGCGAATAAAGCAGAGCGCTCGATGTGAGTTTAAGGCAGAGCAAAACCGCAACTGAGACCTCCTTCCGACTTCGCACCACCCCGCGGTTCAGAGCAGGGCGCGGCGCGGTTGAAATCCGGAAAACGTCCAGCTAAAGTGGAAGTCGCACCGTTCGTTTCGATTGGCAACCATGGGCGTGTAGCTCAGTTGGGAGAGCGCCTCGTTCGCAACGAGGAGGTCGCGGGTTCGAGCCCCGCCACGTCCACCAGTTAACCTAGCTACCAGATC
>JASHRM010000307.1 GCA_030037315.1 Candidatus Acidiferrales bacterium | reverse complement strand
AAAGCGGTGAACGTGCTGCTCGCGGAGAGCTAACGGCGGCCGCGGACAAATCTTTAGTGCTCGTCCTTAATCAACAGTTCTTTGGCGCGTTGCGCCGCTTTCATCACAGCTTTAATCAGCGTAACGCGCAGTCCGCCTTCTTCCAGCTCCAGAATTCCGTCGATCGTGCAGCCGGCGGGCGTCGTCACTGTGTCTTTCAAAAGCGCCGGATGGTGCCCAGTTTCGATGGCGACTTTCGCCGCGCCCAGCGCCGTTTGCGCCGCGAGCAGCGTAGCCAATTCGCGCGAAAGCCCGGCCTTCACGCCCCCCTCGGCGAGCGATTCAAGAATGATGTAAATGAACGCGGGCCCGCTGGCTGAAAGGCCGGTGATCGCGTCCATGTTTTTCTCATCAACAACCACCGTTCTGCCCACCGCGCCGAAAAGGCGCTGCGCCGCGTCAACGTGTTTCTGCTCCGCAAATTTTCCCTTGGCGATCGCCGTCACGCCCTCACCCACAATCGAAGGTGTATTCGGCATCGCGCGAATCACTGGAACTTTTGCCTTGAGCCGCCGCTCGATGTAGTCGGTCGGCACGGACGCCGCAATCGAAATCAGCAATTTCTTCTCGTTCAATTCGCCGCGAATTTCGTCAACCACCTGCGCCACAGTTTGCGGTTTCACGCAGAGAAGCACTGCATCCGCTTTTCTCGCGGCTTCGCGATTGTCGCTGCCAAGGCTCACGCCGCCTTTTGCGCCATTCTTGCGATCGCGCGCGTGGCCGACCGTGGCGCGAATGTCTTTCGGCGAGACGAGACCCCGCTTGACGAACGCCTCGATCAATATCCCGCCCATTTTCCCGGCGCCCAGAACTGCCAGACGCATTTGCGTACCGGCCTGTGCCATTTGGCCTTTCTCCTTCGCGATTCTCCGCGTACTACGCTGTCGCCGTACCATCCGGCACCTCGAATTCGCTGTTGCGTGGTGCAAAACTGACAGCTATCTATGCAAGGAATCTTGCTGCATCATAACAGGAGCCGCGCTTACGTCGAAGCGCTTGACGATGTTTTGGAACTCTCGGGTGCATGGAAGGGAATCAGCTCAGGAGACAAAATCATCGAAACTTGCGTCTGACTCTCGACGGGGAATCGGGCCGCCGGAGAGAGCGCCATGAACGGAACAATGAGTCATCCGAGATATCCTGGTTTTGACACTATCAACGGCAAACTTCTGTTGATCGCGCTTTGTTTCTTCGCGCTCGTTCTATTCGCCCCAAGACCGTCGGCGGCCCAGGAGCCTGCCGGTCCGCTGCCGCCCGCCGCCCCGTCCCCATCCGATCGCCCGGTCATTGACGACGCGCCGGCGGAAACTGGCCCAGCGTCTGCGTCCACGCCGATGAAATCGCGCGGCCCTGCGAAAATCGGCGGCAATCCGAACATTTCTGGTACATGGGAATTGAATAAAGACCAGAGCGATGATCCGAACGAGAAAATGCAGCAGGGGCGCGGCTCTTCGGGACAGAACGATCCAAATTCTGGCGGCGGCTGGGGCCACAATGGCGGAGTGTGGGGCCCGGGCGGAGGCAACGGCGGCGGTCTGGGGTATCCCACTGGCGGACGCGGCGGATCGAGCCAGACCCAGGATACGAGCGGCGCGACGAATAATCTTTCTGAATTGACCATCAAGCAAACGGCAAGAATCACGCAGGTCAGCAACGACGCCGGCGACTTAATCGCGGATTATCAAGCGCCTGCTTCCGATTCATCCGCCAAATCATCAGACAACTCCTCCAGCAACTCGGACTCCTCCAGCACAAAATCCTCGGACAATAGCAGCAAGAGCTCCTCGAAACAGAAGCCGCCGGTTCGCTGGGAAGACGATGAATTCATTGCCGTCGAGCAGGGAAGAAACAACAACAAAATCACTCGCACATTCGAACTCTCTTCCGATGGGACGCAGCTTTACCTGACTACCAAGATTGAAAACCCGCGTTATAAGCAACCGGTCACGATACATTATGTATACGATCCGGCTCCTGCCGGTGAGTAACGCAAACCGGAGTACGTCCGTCCAAGGAACGTGCCACAGCCAATCCATGCCATCCCCTGAGAAGCGAAGGCCCGCGCCACAATCTTTGCAGACAGGCTTCGCCCGTTGCCGAGCCGCATGTCTTGCGGCGCAGCTTGGCCTTTTGCTGGCGCTCGTTCTCGCTGCGACTTCATTCGCATTCGCACAGCAGCCCGCCGATGCGCAGGCACCATCGCAGCAGCCGGCGCCGCCAGCTGTGAACTCGCCGCCACCGGCGCAGGATCAAAATCACCCGAACGCTCAGGGGCAATCGCAGCAGCCCGCACCGCAAACCGAAACGCCCACGGTCACCGTTTCGGGTGCTGCGCACACCGCGGACGGTGCGCCGGTGCCGGGAGCCGCGATTCGGCTCGTCAACACCGATACGCAGAAGGCGTGGGTCACCTGGACGGACGAATCCGGCAAGTTCGAATTTCCAGCTCTTCCGGCGGGCCACTACACGGCGACCGCGACGCAACTCGGCTTCGGGTTGTCCTCGATTGATGTCCAGGTGCAATCCACTGCTCCCGCTCCCGTGAATCTCGTTCTGCGCGTTGTGAGCGTGGCAGATCTCAACGGCCAGCCCCCATCCACACGGCCGCGAGGTCCCGGCATGCGTCCGGGCGCACCCGGCGCGGGCAATGCCGCCAACAATCAAGGCCAAGGTGCCCCGGGCGGCTTTGGCCGCGGACAGGGTGGCGGTCGAGGCCAAATCCCCGCAGGCCTTCAAAACGCTTTGAGTCAGGGCATGGCCAATGGCGGATTTCAGCAGACAGACGTAACCGGCGAGAACGGTCAGATTGAAGCAACGTCCATACCGGGCGGTGAGGCAGCAGGCGCGCCAGTAGGCGGAGGCTCAACGTCCGATTCGTTCCTACTACAGGGAACCGTTGGGCAAGGGCTCAGCTTTAACATGCCCGGCGGGCCTCCCGGCGGGTTTGAAAACAGCATGGGCGGACCGCCTGAAGCCGCGGGCGGTGCGCAAACGGCAGGATTTGGACCCGGCGGCGGCGGTGCCGGTCCCGGTGGCGGAGGCGGCGGATTTCCGGGCGGCGGCCCGGGCGGGGGTGGCCCTCCTGGGGGATTTCCCGGTGGTCCCGGGGGCAGGGGCGCGCTGTTCCGCAATGGGGGAGCAGGCGGGCGCCTGTTCCGTCAGGCGGCGAATCGCGTGCGCTTCACTTTCTATAATTACTATTCGAACTCCGCGTTTGACGCGAAACCCTTTTCGATCACCGGCGCGCCCGAAACGAAGCTTGGCACCTACGACGAGCGGTTTGGCGGAAATATGGGCGGGCCGCTGAAGATTCCCCACATCTACGACGGCAGCGATAAAACATATTTCTTCGTGAATTTTCAGCATGAAACGTCGCTGAACCCGACCAACAACTATTCGATCGTGCCGACGCCGGATGAGCGCAACGGCTGTTTCACCGCCGGCACGGTCTTCCAGCCGTTCACCACCACGCCATTCACATCGCAGGGATCGTGTGCGGCCGGCGAAGTGCAAGTTCCGATCAATCCGATCGCCCAGCAGTTGCTGACTTACATTCCTTTGCCGAATCAAGCGACGAGCACCGGGGTCGGGCAAAATTATTTGCTGCAAGCAAAGCCGACGCACAACACAGACACCTTGAACACGACAGTGCTCCACACTATCAATTCGAAATTCAACGTGAACGGCTCGTACCACCTGCAATCGCAGCGTTATGACACGATCGGAAATTTCCCCAGCACAGGCGGCACTTCATCGACGTTGAGCCAGAGCGCTACGCTTGGCCTTTCGCACAATTGGTCCTCGCATGTGGTCGAAAGCACTACTCTTACCTGGAGCCGCTCGCGCGTGCAGGTTCTGAGCGACAACGCATACGACGACGCGCTTTCGCCGGAATCGCTCGGCATCGATCTGAACGTTCCCAGCAGCGCAATTCTGCCCGTCAACTATGGATTGCCACAGATCAGCTTTACGAATTTTTCGGGATTCAACGATCCGTTCCCATCCTTGGTGCGCAACGAGACTTTCCGCTTGGACGACGGAATCACTTGGGTTTACAAGAACCACTCGATACGTTTTGGAGGAGAAGTGCGCCGCGTCGAGCTGAATACGGATAGCGATCCAAATCCGCGCGGCGGATTTACCTTCACGGGTATCGCCACCGGAAGCGATTTCGCCGATTTCCTGGTCGATTGTGAGCCGGGCGTGTGCCCGATCAACACCGGCACGACGCCGCTTTACGGTTTTCCTTTCAATACCACCGAGCAGATCGCGGAAAATCCAAGCACCTATTTGCGCAGCTGGGGATTTGCGCTCTACGCGCAGGATGACTGGCGGGTGACGAAAACTTTTACGTTTCAGTACGGACTTCGATATGACTCCGTGACGCCGCCGTACGAACTGAACAACAGTCTCGTGAACCTCGACATGAATCCGGAAATCACCGCTCTCGCAGCTTCGGGGGCTACCTGTACTTCGTGCGTTGAGATCGTCCAGCCTGGCGGAACAGGCTCATTTAGCGGCGTCTATCCGCGATCGCTGATCCACGGCAAATACGATAATTTTGAGCCGCGCATAGGCATTGCGTGGCAGCCCAAGTTCATCAAGCCAAAGACCGTGATTCGCTCCGGTTACTCGATTTTTTACAACGTGAATATCTACACGACACTCGCCAAGGAATTGCTCTATCAATATCCGACGACGACGAGCGAGAATCTGACGACTAGCACCACTCAGCTGCTCACTCTGAGCGATCCGTTCTCGGCAAGCTCGGGCATCAGCATCCCCAACACAGAGGCGGTGGATCCTTTCTACAAGCCCGGCTACGCCCAGATCTGGAATTTCGGCACGGAAACTTCGTTCTCGCAAAATTGGATTCTCGATCTCACCTACACCGGCACGAAAGGCACCGATCTCGACGTATTGCGCGCCCCAAATCGCGCGCCCCTTGGCACCGCCGAGGACGAAATTCAGCAAAGCCGCGTCGATCCTGAAGCAACCGGTTTTACCTACGATCAATCGGGTGCCAATTCAATTTACAACGCGCTGCAAGTTCGCGTGATGCACCGGTTCACCAAGGGCTTCATGCTCCAAGGCATCTATACGTTCGGCAAATCGCTCGACGATGCGAGCTCGATCGGTGGCACAGCGGCAACTGTTGAGCAGCAGGACGGCAACCTGCGCGCCGAGTACGGGCTTTCGACCTTCGATATACGCCACCAGCTTCGCGTGAATTCGGTCTGGGAATTGCCGTTCGGCCAGCGCGCCCGTTTCTTCAATCACGGCTGGACGGAAAAGGTCTTCGGCGACTGGCGGCTGCAAAACACGGTCACGTGGCAGACGGGCAGTCCGTTCACGGTGCTGCTGGGCGGCGTTGCTTCGGATAACGGCACCGGCACAAATTTCTCGCTAAGACCGAATATGACTGGTGATCCGAATCTCGGCGTCTGCGGCGGTAACCAAGAGACGTTTTTCGATACGAGCGTCTTTAGTCCGCCTGTCGACAGCGCCGGAAACCTGACATACGGGAATGAGCGACGCGGGGCGGTCGAGGGACCGTGCCAGTTCACATGGAACAGCTCGATCGCGAAAACTTTTCGCTTCGGACCGGAGCGCCGCCACAACATGAACATCGCCTGGCAAATCACGAACCTGACGAATACGCCGACGTTTACGGGGCTCGGTACAGTCATCCCCTGCACTGAGTCACCTGAAAGCCCCGGCGGTTTGTTGTGCCAAACAGGCAGCGGCACAACGAGTAGCACTACCCGGTCGTTTTTCGGCCATATCACCAGCGCCGGAGCCATGCGCACGATGGGTCTGATGGTTCGCTTCAACCTTTAGGGAGTCGATTGCGTCTTACGTATACTGGCGGTAATGCGATGAAAACGAAATTCAAGCCGAATCGTTCGAGCCGAGTCGGACATCCATCGCTGTCATTCGACGCGAAGTCCCGCGAGTCGTTGCGCGCGCGGGACGCAGTACAGGCAGGGGTCTGTTTTTTGACAGCGGCCCGAACGGCTCTCACGGTGCTGGTCATTGCAGGCCTGATCGCCATACCCGTGCGCTCGCCGGCGCAGCAGTCTGCGCCGCCGGTAATCAACTCGAATCTTCCGCCTGCGCCACCGCCGAACACCGGCGCAACTCTGCGCGCGCAATCCGAAGTAGTGCGAATCGATGTTGAGGTCACGAATGGCTCTGGCAAGCCCATTCACGGCCTGAAGCCGGAGCAATTTCAAATCACGGACAATGGCAAGGCCGTAAAAATCTCAACCTTTTCGTATTCCGACATCGAAAAAATCGATACGGCCGGCCCTGAGGCAAACGCGACGCCCGTCGTTATCTCGGTCGATAATCCCGGGCCCAACATCAAGTCGGCCGAAGACGTGACAGACAAAATCCGCGACCGGCGCCTGCTGGTGCTCTTTTTCGACCTGACGTCGATGGAAACGGACGACATTCTCCGCGCGCACGATGCCGCGCTAAAATTCTTGAAGCAGCAAATGAGTCCCGCCGATCTGGTCGCCGTGGTTATATTCGGCTCGCGCATTTCTGTCCTTGCGAATTTCACAAACGACCGCACTGTGTTGAATAAAGCGATCGCGCGGCTGATTCCCGGAGCTGCCTCAAACCTCTCAAGTCCCGAGTATGCGGCGGCGCAGGAAGGCGAGTACGACGTTCAGCAGGATACCGGCGACGCTTACACACCCGACCAAACGGAATTCAACGTCTTTAACACCGATCAGAAGTTGATTGCGATCGAAGGAATTTCCAACACGCTGGCGGGAATTCCGGGACGTAAGGCGCTCGTCGAATTCACGGGCGGCATCACCCAAACGGGCGAGGAAAATCGCGCCGAACTGCGTGCCGCAACGGATGCAGCCAATCGCGCGGACGTCTCGATCTACTCAATCGACGCGCGTGGAATGTTCGCCACACCGCCGGGCGGGGACGCAACCACAGCGCCTGCCACCGGCACGTCGATGTTCAGCGGCGCTTCCGTCTATCACCAAACGGATCAGCGCGAAGATTCGCGCGACACGCTCGCCACTCTTTCCACAGATACCGGCGGGCGTGCATTTTTCGATCTCGGCGATTTGAGCGACGCGTTTCCAAAAATTCAGGAAGATAACGGCGGATATTATCTCGTGGGCTACAATTTGCCCCCAGACGCCAAGCGCGACGGCAGCTGGCACGCCGTCCGCGTGAAAGTGAACGCGCCCGGCGCGCACATTCGCTATCGCAACGGCTATTATGCTCCGCGCGATTTCCAGCATTTGCAGCAGGAAGACCGCGACCAGCAGCTCGCCATGGCTCTGCGCTCGGAAAATCCAGAGGTCGATTTGCCGATCGCCGTAGAGACCACCATGTTCCGTTTGAATGACCAGCAGGTTTACGTGCCCATCTCAGCGAAACTTTCTTCGACGGCTCTCGATTGGGCGCAAAAACACGACCGGCGCGAAGCTTCCTTCGATTTTGCGGCTGAAGTGCTCGCCGTGCCGTCCGGCGCTTCCGTGGCCGCGCTGCGCGATACCATCACGGTTCATCTCGATGAACAGCGCTTTCAGCAGGTGAATCGCAGCAATTTGGTTTATCAAGGCGGAGTGGTCCTTTCGCCCGGCAACTACCGGTTGAAATTCGTCGCCCGCGAAGACGAATCCGGAAAAATTGGCACGTTCGAGCAAGCATTGAGGGTGCCAGCGCGTCCGGCGGAGCGCATGTCGCTCAGTTCCGTTTTGCTGTCGAGCCAGCTGGTCCCGGTGGAGAAATCGACTGAGGTGCAAACCAAAGGCGAGGGAATTCGCGCGAAGCTCACCACCACGCCGCTTGAAATGGGCGGCGAAAAACTCGTGCCGAGCGTGACACGATTCTTTACGCAGCAGCAGACGCTCTACGTTTTCTTTCAGGCATACCTGCCGGAGAAAACCTCGGAAACGTTTGACGCCAACACGCTGCGCGCGGGATTGGTCTTTTTCCGCAACGGCGTTCAGGTGAGCGCCACGCCGCTGCTCGCGCCCACCGAGATCGATGAGAAGACGCACACCGCATCGTTCCGCATCAGCTTGCCGCTTGCGAAATTGCCTACCGGACGCTACACCGTGCAAGCCGTCGCCATCGGAGCGGGAACGCAGCAAGCTGCCTTCGGCCGTTCGTACCTCGCGCTCGAGGAAGCTCCCGCCGTGCCCAACACAAGCACGCCCGGACAGGCTGCTGCCCCGCCAACCTCCAAGCCATAAAGAAAAACGGCCTCGATTGCTCGAGGCCGTTTCAATCATTTCCCATCACACTACCCCTGAGAATCAGGCGCCTTAGCGAGTGACCAGGTTTACCCGCATTTGTGGGAATCTCGGCGCCGGAACGGCCGATACCTCAGGTTTCTTACTTGCTCTCGTCCTTCTTGTTTTCCTTGTCCTGTTTCTTCTCCTGCTTTTGCTGTTGTTTCTGCTCTTGCCGGTCTTGTCGTTCTGTGCTCTGGTTTGCGCGGCCGGAGTCATTGGCATTCGTGGTGTTACGTGGCTGCTGCGTCCCGTTTGTATTTGTGTTGTTGTTGCGGTTGAAAGGCTGGAAACCGTTTGTCCGGTTCTCACTCGTCCCGTTGCTGGGCTGTCCATTCGCATTCGTCGCGCCGCTTTGTGTGTTGCGCGGTGGCGGCGGCGTGAACGGCCGCAGCCCACGGTTGTTGGGCTGATTGGCACCGTTTGCGTTGCTCGTGCCGCCGTTCGCCCCGGAGTTTCCATTATTATTTCCGCGCGAGAACGATTGGAATCCGGGCCGTTGAGTGTTGTTGTTCGAGCGGTTTGCCGCGCCATTATTCGTTCCCCGCGGACCGTTGTTGGCGGGTGTAACCGCCCGATACGAATGCGAAGCAGCCACGGTCTGCGTGTGCCCGATGGGAATCACCTGCGGCGCAGGCCGCATCTTCGCTACGAACGATCGATTCGCCAGCGCCGCAGGAGGCGTGGCCTTTGCGCGCGCCAAAACGCCCACTCGGCTTTGCGCGGTCGGCCGTATCGCCCCTCCTGCCACAACATGCGGGTGCTGGATATCGCCGGCCTGAAATGCAACCGTCGCTCGGCCCACAGGCCGTCCGGAAACAAACGTATCCTGGCGCACGGCTGTTACCGCCCGTACGTTATTCGCGTACGTATAATTGTTCACCACCGTTACGTCGCGCCGCACATAGACGTTGTTGTACACCGTAGTGATCTGCGTCGCGTTCACCACGCGCGTATTCGAAACGTTCACGTATTGCACGTAGCGCGGGCTGGCGCGGAAACCCGGCACCCACACGTCGCGGGGGCCAAGAGGGAACCACGCAACGCCCGCTCCGCCGCCAATCGCGAACGAAACGCTAAATCCGCCCCCTCCGACGAACGCAACCAGCGCGGGCGCGTACACAGGACGCACCACAGGACCCCCGACAGCCACGACCGCCACCGGCCCTGGCACCCAAGCCCAGCCGCCTCCAATGATTGCCCAGCGCCCGTAGTGAAATGGCGCGAAGCCCCACGGCTCGTCTTCAACCCACGTCCAGCCCCACGGCGCAACGAAAACCCAGTGGCCGTAGTGATAGGGCGCCCAGCCAACCGCCACGCCGGAGGGGACCCACACAGGCCCGTAGGTCGGGTCCTGGCTCCAAGTTCCATACGCATCAAGATCCTCGTAACCGGTTACGTCGCGCGAAATGTAGCGAGCGGAGACCGATTCATCCTCGCGCTGATCGCGTGACGCGCACCACGCCTCGAAATCGTCGCGCGGTCCCAAATCTTGCGCGTCGATGGTGAGCTGGTCAGTCCCGTTAAGCGTGTAGCGGCGTCCCGCGTTCAGATCGAACTGCTGCGAGTTCCCAACCGCCTGGCCCGCGCCGCTGCGCACTTCAATCACGCTCGATTGGCCGTTCGGGTCCACGTCGATGCGATACTCGCCGGGCTGAAAAATTGAAAACGCGAGATTCGGCGTATCAATTTCGTACGATTCCTTGTCGCCGATTTCGCGCACGTGAATATCGAGAGAGCCCTGCGCCAGCTGAATTTGCGTTGCTTCGTCATTCAAATTGAGGAAGGAAATCCCGGTTTGGCTGTAGAGCCGGATCGCGGTACTGCCGATATGCAGTTCGCCGCGCGAATCCTGATCGGCCCAAAGATTGTCGCCTGTTGTAAGCGGCCGATTTGGGCTTGCGTCCACCCAATCTTGCGTACCAGACGGCTGGAAGGAAACTGATCCCGTCATGTAACTCAGCCGAGCCACGCGCGTGGGCGGATCGACGGGCTGCTGATTTTGGTCCTGCTGCTGATCTTGCGACTGATCCTGCTGATCTGTCGAAGGGGCTTGTTGATCCTGATTCTGATACTGGCCTTGGTCTTGATTCTGATTTTGATTCTGATCTTGCGCGGTCGTCGCGCGAGCAAAAATCGCGAGCAAAGCAATCAGTGCGAGCGCGAGTACAGTGGATCCGGTTTTCTTTCTCACGACTGGCTTCCCTCAGAAAAAAGCTTGGGCCGATCATACGGCTGCAGCCGTCACTGCCGACCATGGAACGAAAGATGTAAAACGTTGTGCTGCTTAATGTATGAGCCGGAATTTGTCAGATTCTACACCCATCCGCAGATTCGAGTTCTGCGGATGGGTTGTTCAATTAGCGTTTGCCGCCGTGGCCGCCACCGGAATGCCCGCCGCCTGAATGACCACCGCCGCTGCTGCGCGGCGCGCTGTAGTGACCGCCGCCACTGCTTCGAGGTGCGCTATAGCTGCCGCGCGGCGTGCTGTATGCGCCTCGGGATTCGCCATACGAACCGCGCGATTGGCCGTATGCGCCACTATAGCCGCGCGAGTTTCCGTACGCTGAGTTCGATCCGCCGCGCGGCGTCACAACAGGCTGCCTCATATTAAGAGGAGGACGCGAGTATGAATTGTATGAGTTTGAGTAGCCTCGTGACGCCGACGCGGACGAATTGAACCCGCGCTGGGATTCGCCCCGCTGCTGGTAGCCGCGGCTTGCCTGCGACTGCGAAGACGGCGGAGTGAAACTGTGCCAACCGGGCCGGCTCGATTGCACGGTTGAGCGATTTTGGTTGGAGAAAGATCCGTTGCTGCGATTCTCAAATGAGCCATTTGTCCGGCTCTCATTTGAAAATGAGCCCCGCGACGAATTATCAAGTCCGGCCGCGGGGCGTGATGACGCGCTGCGCGCCACCGTATTGTTTCGTGCGCTCGTGAAGAAGTGCTGCGAGTTCGCAGGTGCGTCGCGGAAGGCGGATTCACTTCCGGCCCGGCCCGTGGGGCTGAAGCTTTCGCGCGAAGTCTGGGAGGGAAGCCTGCCGCTCGCAAAGCTCGCCTGGCGAAACTGCGCCCCGCTCATCGCCGTCCCGTGACCGTTCACGGCTTCACGCCCGAATCGGTTGCTATCCATCGACGTGATGCCCGAGCGGACGCGTGCGTTCGTTTCGGCCTCGCGGATATTCGAGAAGGAATGCTCACCGCGCGGCCCGAGTGGTCCGAAACCATCGTGGAAACCACCAGCGAACCCAGCGTGAGCCGCAAATCCGCCGCCCCAGCGTCCCCACCACGGGTGATACCAGTCGCCAGGTCCGCAAGGCAGCCAGCCGATATGGCCAAATCCGAAACCGAATCCGAAGCTGATTCCGAAACCGAGCCCGCCCCAGCCAAAGAATGAGACATATGCCGGCGACCAAACCGGATAGTAGGCGGGATACACAGCTACCGGCCCCGGCCACCAAACCCAGTTGCCGCCGTAGACCATCCAGCGGCCATAGTGATACGGCGCCCAGCCCCAGGGTTCATATCCAACCCATGTCCATCCGTAGTAAGGCTCGTAAACCCAACGCCCATCGCTATAAGGCGTCCAACCCGGGCCTTCGTTCGGAGTCCAAACTTGGCCGTAGTCCGGGACCTCCGACCAAACGCCGTATTGGTCGAGATCCTCGGAGCCGGTGTAATAGCGGTCCGTCTTGTGCCAGCTTGAGGCGGATTCAATTTTGCGATCGCGATCCGTCGTCCACGTGTCCCACGCATCCTGCGCCGGGGCCGCGTCTACCTTGTATTGTGGATTGTCGGTGCCTTCGATCGTAATCATTTGCCCGCGATCCACATGCGTGCTGCCGCTCGGCTCGGAAACTTCCGCTGATCCATCGCGGATCACGACTTCCGTTTCGCCGTCGGAATTTACAAGGATGCGGTATTGTCCCGGGCCATTCGGATGAATCGACGCGTTAGGCGTATCGATTTCCGGGGTCGCTTCTCCGCCCTTCAGCTCTGAATAAGTCGCGAGTCCCTTGCCCACTTGCACCTGAATGCCACCGCGCTCCAGAGTCGCGATTTTCACTGTCGTGTCGCTGGAAAGCCGCAGGACGTCCGCGAAGTCGAGCTGAAGCTCCGCGCGCGAATTGTCGCCGGTCGATACGCGGTCGCCGACGGCGATAGGGCTGTTTAAAGTCGCGCCCACCCATTCGGCATTGTCGCCGCGCTGCGTCGAAACTTGTCCTTGCATGAAACTCAGCCGCGCCATTCCGGGCGCGGGCTGATCTGTATTTTGTTCGGGACCGGAATTAGCGCCTGGCGCACCCGGCCCCTGCTGAGAATATCCTGGCGGGGGAGGCGGTGGGCCTTGCTGTGAATAGCCGCCCGGGCCCGGTTGCGAGTACTGGCCGTAGTCGTCGTCTTGATCTTGCGAATTCTGCGCGCTTGCCGGGAGCGTTCCGCCCAAGAACGCCGCTATCGTTATGATCGCCACCCAATTTTTCATGTTCACCCTCCTGGCGACTGCACCAGGCCTATAAGATTCCGACCCGTGTAATGCAGCGTCAGGGCCAAACGTGCTACTTTTCGCCTCGCGATAAGTGGCTTACTTTCTGTAAGTTATACGTATCTAGCAACTACTGCGAATCCAGAACCGGTGAATCCTGGTTCTTCTCGCGCGGTACTGGTTGATTTGCACCACTTGAATCGTTGCTGGCCGATAATTGCCCCCGCTGCAGGATCGAAAAATGCTGCGGTACTTGTAGGGGCGGAGCTTGCTCCGCCCTCAGCGCTCATCCCGCCCGAGCGTTTCGCACCATCTCAAGAGCGCAGACTAGGCTGGCGCAGAGGTCGGCTTCCGCTGGTGGACGGCTGAGTCTTCGCGCATTCTGCGGGTCTCTGCTCCTCAGCGTCGACAGTTTCTATTCTCTAATCGTCACGGTTGCGAGGGGAATTCAGGGCTCGGTTTTCCTTCCAATTGAGCCAGGAATCTTTCGCCTATTCCGCTTCCGGCGGGTCCGGAACGCCGATTTTTGAGAGGCGATACCGCAGCGCATTTCGCGAAATTCCGAGGGATCGCGCGGCCTGGCTTTTGTTGCCATTCGCGCGACGCAATGCTTCCTGCAAAATTTCCTCTTCCCACTGATCGAGCGTCATTCCTTCAGGCAACACGGGGGACGTTCCGGGCGCGCGGCGCTGCGCGCTATCAAGGTGAATATCGGTCGCCGTCAGCGTATTGCCGGATGAGAGCGTCACGCTCCTCTGGATAATATTTTCAAGCTCCCGGACGTTCCCCGGCCACCGCGAATCCATCAGGATTTTCATCGCGTCTGGCGCAATTGCGTGAGCCGGTTTTCCCGAGTCCTTCGCGTATTTTTCGACAAAGAAATTCGCTAGCGCAGGGATATCTTCCTTCCGGTCGCGCAGCGGGGGAATATCGATCGCGACTACGTTGAGCCGGTAATAAAGATCCTCGCGAAACGTGCCTTCTTCGAGTGCGGCGCGTAAATCGCGATTCGTCGCGGCAATCAGGCGCACGTCCACTTTCTGCGTTTTTGTTCCGCCGAGACGTTCGAACTCGCGATCCTGCAGCACGCGCAGCAATTTCACTTGCGTTGCCGGCGGAACATCGCCGATTTCGTCGAGAAAAAGCGTGCCCTTGTCTGCCAGCTCGAATTTTCCGGGCTTGCTCGTAGCCGCGCCGGAAAAGGCGCCTTTCTCATATCCAAAAAGCTCGCTTTCCAGCAGGTTTTCCGGAATCGCCGTGCTGTTGATTTTGACGAAAGGCCCGGACGCACGGTTCGAGTGCTCATGAATCGCGCGCGCAATCAAATCCTTTCCCACTCCGCTTTCGCCGCCGATCAAAACCGTCGCGTTCGTCGGCGCTACGCGCTCGACGAGTCCCAGCACGGCTTGCATCTTCTCGCTGGTCGCGATGATGTTTTTGTATTCGTACCGTTTGCCAAGCGCCTCGCGCAAATCGCGGTTTTCTTTGCGCAGCTCGTCTGACGCGAGTTCCTTGCGAATCACCAGAACGAGTTCGGCGAGCGAAAAAGGCTTCAGAACGTAGTCGCTCGCGCCCGCTTTCATAGCGTCCACGGCTGATTCCACCGTGCCGTAAGCCGTCATGATAATCACCGGCAGGTTCGCGTTGATTCGTTTAACGGCGTGAACGAATTCAAGGCCGCTCATTCCGGGCAACTTGAAATCGGTGACCACCATATCGAACGTCATTTTCGTGAGAAGGACGACGCCCGCTTCGGCGTCCTCCGCGGAGGTCACGATGAAATCCTCGTCCGTGAGCTGCAACTCGAGCAGCCGCCGCAGCTTTGGCTCGTCTTCGACGATTAGGATCGAGGCTTTTTCTTTCTTCATGGCGTTCGTTGGGATTCTAACTTGGATGGCGCCGAATTCATGAGGGCCGCGACGGAAGAAATACGTGAAAACGCGCGCCGCTGCCGTTCTTGTCTTCCAGGCGAATCCACCCGTGATGGTCGTCCACGATTTTCGCGACGATGGAAAGGCCCAGGCCGACGCCATCCTTTTTCGAGGTTACGAATGGATTGAAAATCTGCTCGCGCAGCGACGGCGGTACGCCCGGACCCGAATCGTCAACCACCACGCCGACGCCCGCTTGCCCATTTGAGAATTCGGGTGCGACGGAAATTTTCAAAAGCCGATCGCGCGCAACGGAATTCGCTTCCATCGCCTGAAATGCATTTTGGACAAGATTCGCAAAAACGCGTTCGCACAGCTGTTCATCGACGCGTATTTGCGGCAGCCCAGGCGCGTAATCGCGTTCGATCCGCACCTGGGAATCCAGATGCTGCGCCTGAACCGAATCGATCGCCTGTTCGACAACTCGCTCGACGTGCTGCGGTTGCAGCTCCAAATGCGAAGGCCGCGCAAAATCAAGAAAACGCGCGACCAGCATGTTGACGCGATTTACTTCGGAAAAGATATTGTCGGCAAGCTCGATCGCCAGCGGTTGCAGGCCCTGGATCTTTTGCCGCAACATTTCC
>JASHRM010000306.1 GCA_030037315.1 Candidatus Acidiferrales bacterium | reverse complement strand
TCCTGTCTCAAAAGTTACGACGCTTGGATTCAGCTGCAGTCGTTTGGGTTGCGCCCGGCCCCGCCCGCGCCCGTTCGCAAGTTTACCCGCCGTGGCGGGCCTTGCTCGCCGTGGCGAGTCGCCCATCATAGCAGCCAGCTGCAGCGCCGCGAAACGCGAAATTCGCAGGGCCGGACGTGTCGGCTTGTGCAGGACGGAGCATTGAGTTAGCATTCGGCAATGCGGGGTGGAGTAGTAGGACTGACGTTCTTGCTCGTCTGCGGCTCAGCGCTCGGCAACAATCGAAAAGCAAACGTGCCGACGCCGAATCATTTGGCAATCGGAATCGACAGTTTTTTTCGATTTTGGGCCGCCATTTCACTATCTTGAACTGCTCGTAGTAAGCCCAACATCGAACGGATCACTTCTAGAGAGGGTTGACCTAACGCCACCGGGCATTGCATGTCTGGTGCCCGCAAAAGTGGAAGTGGCTTCGACAACTCTGAAAGAATCTGTTACCTCTCTGCTTGACGGCACGAATCCCTGCGCGATCCCTGAAAAGGACCTGACCAAGGAACTTAAGAGGCGCAAACATTACCTCGTGTTTAGCGGCGTGAACGTCGCCATGCAATTTCAATGCGGCAACCAAGAACGAATCATACGGTCAGACATTCTCGACAGGGATCTGTTCGATGCCCATCCGGATACCCCAGAGCATGTGACATGGACGATGCATCTTCTGGACCGGCTTACGAACGGTCGCGGACCTGACGCTTTCGATGAACCCATGTTGGGCCTCCCCGATGGCGGAGCTGCGCCGGCACCCAAGCCGGAGTTGCCCGTTTTGCGTGATGTTGTGGCCGGCAAATATGACGCGCTGTTTCCTGGCGCCGCCGAAAAACCGGCACAGGTTTATGCCTTAGCGCAGAAGCCGATCCCGGAGCCGACTGTCCGATTGTTAAGCAGCTTGCCCTTCGAGCCGATATCTGCTCGGATGCCAGCCTATCCTGCTATTGCGAGAGCGGCACGCTTCGGGGGAACCTTCACGTTTAGCGCGAACGTCGATTCGAACGGCCGGTTGACCAATGTCACGCCGGAAAACGCACCACGGCTGTTAGAAAAATCTGTGGAATTGGCAGCTGGTCAGTGGGTATTTCCAACCGAGGCGCGCGGACAACGAATCGAAGCTACGCTGGAATTCTCTCTGAACTGCAACACTAACTCCCAATAGCATTACCTTCTACGGAATTTTCGAGAAGCTGCAGTAAGACTTTGCGAAACGTGACGCGAAGACTCGCTACAAGTCGTCAGTGCGAGTTGGCTACTTGATCAAGCTGCTCGGCTAGCGATTGATCGCCCCACACGTACAGCAGCACGTTTTTGCGTTGGACCAGGTAGATCGGTTTCGGACTATCCAGTGTTGTCTTAGTGGCCGGCGTCCCGCGAAAAGAGTAGAGATGGCGGCCGTTTTCGGACCGATCGACCAATTCGACGTGAAAGTTTTGGTGCGACGGCAGAAAGAGCGCCTCAAAAATGCCATTGCCGGTTTGAAACCACGCCGCGCTGCGCTGTTCCGGGAAGAAATGCTGCATTTTTGACCCGCAGATGCACTGGACGTTCACGCCTCTGGCGATTAGGAATTTGGCCAGTTCGATCGCATAGGGATAAGCGGGATCGGCCGGGGTGAGAATTGCCGATTTGTGTTTCTCGTCGCACCCGGCGTTGAAGTTGTTTGAAGCCCCGGTCTGGGCAAATAGGCCGGGCGCCAGCAAAGCAAGCGATAGCACCAGGCCCGCCGGTTTCACGGCTCACCTCCGGCTGTTCTCAGGGTCAGAAGCCCGCTTCACACTCTACTACCAGTTCATCCCTTTTGGGCTTTCAGGAATCACGGATTCCCATCCACCATGTCCATTGAATCTTTTTCACCGCTACCCTTGAACATTTTTGGCACGTGATCACGCTGCTCGATCCCTCGGACGTGCCGCCCGGCATGTCGCCGAATCTTTCCCACAAAATGCGATCACGGACGCATCGGGCAATCCGCTATGCGTCAACAACACGGATTACTCCGTGCGCGCCCGCGTCGCGCGATATGGAGCAATTCACGAACGTGCTCGCCGAGCGCGTCTCATGTCAGGTGGGAACGAACGCGGTCGGCTCATGATTCTCGATGGCCAAGCTTGTCCCATGGGCCAAGCCCGACCCATTCGCGATTATCCGCGGCAGCGGCTCGTGATTGGCGATATGCGACGGCTAAAATAAACATTTAGTAACGCTCAGCTCTTCGGCATGGTGTAGAATCCCCGCGCCCTTCCAGGACGAAAGGAGATCTCGCCGTGAACAATTTCCCCCGGGTGGCCGTCATCACCGCCGCAGCCGTTCTGCTTTTTGCCGCTGCTCCGCCATCGCGGGCGCAGGAGTTTCCGCCTCCGCAGGGCAAGGGACGCGTCGTCGTCCTTTCCTCCGGCATCTCCGGCGCGTCGCATTACGTTGACGCTGCCAAGGCGGTTGCGCAGCTTGGCTATGACGTGCTGCTGGTCGACAGCAATTCCGAAGAAAACACGCACGGCCAGGCTTTGCGCGACGCCATTCAGAAAGCAATAGGGATGCCAAACGCGCTTCCGGGCAAAGTCGCGCTCGTCGGCTTTTCGGCCGGCGGAGGAATCTCGCTTTACTACGGATCGCAATTGCCCGATCAGGTGGCCGGCGTAGTCGTCTGGTACCCGGCGAACTCTTTCATCAAAGACGTTCCGGGCTTTGCCGACAAGGTGCAAGTACCCATCGTCGTCTTCGCGGGCGGCAAAGACCATTTCCGCAACAGCTGCTGCACGGCGGCCAAAGATCAGGAGCTGCAAACCGCCGTGAAAGGCGCGAACAAGTCATTCGAGCTGACGGTTTATCCCGATGCGGATCACGACTTCGTGATTGGCGGCGCGCATTACAACGCGAAAGATTCTCAGGACGCGATGGCCGCCACCGCCGCGGCGCTGAAAGTGATGCTGTCGAATTAGGCGGCGTCAGGCTGTCAGGGCCGGCGCGTCGCTCGGTCCAAATCAGGGCTGGAGCCTCGACGATCAAATCACCGATGGTACGGATTACGCGCGCGTCAGCGGCGACCGCTTACTATTTCTATCCGTATTGGGACGATTCCGGCGCGTAACCCGGCTGGGTGCCGGCGGCACGGGCTCTCCCGGAAATGCGCAAACCGCGAAAACAAACTCGGCAGCGCAGCAGCAGGCATTGCAAGGACGCATCCCGCTCTCGCAGGGCGCGATGGTTGCAGCGACCACGAGCAGCGGCACCGGCGGCGGCTCGGCCGGCGGCAGTGGAAGCTGTTTGCGCGCGGGCAGCGTCGTGCTGACGAGAGAGCGTGGAACCGTCGCAATCGAGACGTGCCGCGTGGGCGAGCATCTGGCTGCCCGGCATCCAACGGCGCGGAAGCTTGGACGCGCATCGTGCGGCTCGAAGTGCGCGAAGCAGACACATTTATCCGGTTGCACTTTTCGAACGCGGAATCGCTTGATGTGACACCGCATCACATTTTCACTTTGGCCGATGGATCGCCCATGCGCGCGGAACGCCTGTGCCTGAGTGACGTGTTCGTCGGGCGATTTGGCCGCGTGACGCTAAAGCGAATTGAGGTTGTAACAGAGTCGGGCACGGACTTAAGTAGCGCCGGCGTCTCGCCGGCGAATCTGCGAAACGGTGTGAGCTCGCCTGAGTTTGCCCTGTGGCGCAAAGTGACCGTGAGCTGCGAGCCCTCGCACCAATTTTTCGCCGGCCGCCACTCCGCCAACGTGCTCACGCACAATTACAGGTTCAGTTCGTAGAACCGTTGACTGCCCGCAGATGCCGGGCTTATCCTGCGCAAAATAATGGTCGGCACCTATGGCCAATGGCGTGAAGCCGTGTTCTGCGGCGCCTTCTTCGCCGCCGGAATGTCTTTGTGGACGTATCTCCGCCGGCGCCGTGCGCGCGGGTTCACGCTTCAGATGGCACGGTTCTGGGAGCGGTGGGAATACATCTTTGCGGCATTCGGTGGCTTGGAGTTCGGGATGCTGATGGGCTTCTTCAGCCGAACGGCCCTTATTATCGCTGCGATATTTTTCGCCCTTTTTGCAATCTGTGCCTACGGCCTTGGTCGGCACCTCCACCGGAGGCGTGCAAACGTCATCGGCTAAGAAGCGGTCCAAATGTTTGCACCGCGCGCCGCCAGGGCGCAGCAAGCTGCGCCCCTACGACGAAACACCTGAGAACGGCGCTCCCACGGACGAGAAGGCGCTACGCGGCGCCGCGTCCGCGGCTGATGCCGGGCGCTGCGGCACTCGCGCTGGCGGCTCTGCCGCCGACAGAGAGTGTCTGCGCGATTTGCGTGAGCTTCGCGTCAGCAGCCTTTTCCTCTTGCAGCGTTTCTTCGAGTACGGCCGCCGCGTCCGGAAAACCGGCCTGCCGCGCCATCGCTGCGAGCGAGCCGTACAGCGCGATCTCGTAGTGCTCGACGAAGTTGCCATTGATCGTGAGCGCCCAATCGCGCAGTCCCGAGGGATCGATGTGGCCGGCGGAGTCTTTGCCGGCGCTCAACATTTTGTCGAGGATATCGTTGCCCTTCGTTTTGGCTTCGCATCCGCATGTCGCGAAGACGCGTTCCAGCCGGGCCACGTGCGTTCGCGTTTCTTGCAGGTGCGACTGCAACGCAGCACGCAGTTCGGGCGAGCTTGCCGCTTCGATCATTGAAGGCAAACCCTTCTCGACGAGTTTTTGTTCGCAGTCATAGGCATATCGCAATTCGGTTTCGAAGAGATCGGTCAGAGTTTTCACGTTCGACATATTTTTCTCCTTGCGCCTCGCAATTACGATTGCGTCGAGCGCGATGAATATGAAGCGGCCGCATTCAGCCTTTCGGCCGTGCCGCTTTTCGCGATTTCTATTTGCAGAATGAATCCAACCGGTGTGCGCGCGAGATTCGGTGTTCGCCGTATATCGAAAAAAGGATCCCCTTATCGCGCCCTAGTGCCTGAGAGCGCGGGAGAAGCACGGGGTAGTCGTAAGGGCACGGCGTGCCGTACCCCTACGATAAATGCGCGATGCTGCTACTTCAGATTTGTGGAGAAGAGCGACGTGAGTTTCTTGAATGCGCGCTCGGCTTGCGGCGGATTGAACGCGGCGCTATCGGACACGGTCCAGCCGTGAAGCGCTTCGGCATAGATTTCGCTTTCGTATTTTCCGCCCCACGCTTTGAGCGCCGCGTCGAATTTCTCGATCGCTTCCTGCGGCATGGAGTGGTCTTTCACCGCGTGGCCAAAATAGAGCGCGGCCCCATTCGTTTTGGGAATGCGAGATAGCGCGAGATGCGGGCTGGTCGGCTTGTCGGTGAAAAGTCCGCCGCCGTGGAATGACGCGATCGCGCCGATTTTCTGCGGCTGCGCGGCCGCGGTGCGCAGCGCGACTTGCCCCGTAAAGCAGTAGCCGACCGCGCCGATCTTTGCGTCGCTCACGGATTCGTGCGACGAAAGAAAGTTCACGAACGCTGTCGCGTCGCTTTCCATTTTTTCCGGCGTCAGCGGACTCGCCAATTCGCCAAAGCGCTTCATCGTGCGTTCGTCGCCCCCGAAATTCGGCGTGAAATCGAAACATTTTCCGCGCACCGTGCGATAAAACGGATTCACGAGCACCACCGTGAAGCCTTCGCCGGAAAGCCGGTTGGCCATGGCGCGATGCGACGGCCGAATGCCCATGATGTCCGGATAATGAATCACGCCGGGAGATTTTTTCCCGCCATCGACGGTGTAGAGCACTGCGTCGGCAGTGCCGTCCGGCATTTTGATTTCGATATCTTTCTCGCTCACATCTCCCCCTTTATCCTAAGCAGCTTTGCGAAGGGTCGAACTCTCCCGCGCACGCGCTGTGCGATTTTTGCTTCGCCGCCGAATATCATACGCGAACTCGAAGCTTCCGTGCCCGCCGCTACTTTGCCGCCGGCTTCCGCCACAGCCGTATCGTGAGCACGGACGTTGAAAGATAGCCAGGCACGTGCGCGCTCGCAGGTTGGTCCCTCCTAATAAATGGCGAGAGCGTGCTCGAAACACCGAAGCCGCCCGAGTACGCGTCGGGCAGGCCGCTCAAATCCAGCAGGCAGTGAAACGCGATCACTGTTTTCACGGGCGGCTGCGATTTCACCACGATGCACTCACCCACGCCAATCCACGGAATGTGCGCCACCGTTCCGGTCGCGTACATCGGGACTGGCTGGCCCTGCACAAGTCTTCCGAGGCATGCGGTAAATCCACCCACCAAACTCTTATGTGTATCGACTATGCGAGCGTCTTTCGTGCGCACTTCGAATGACCAGAGCTCGTAGTAATCCTCGTTTGCGGAAGGGAAGGGAGCCGCGGCGCAGGCTGGAGTCTCGCCCGATTGGTGCTGCGTGCGCGTGGTGCGCGCCACGTAAATCTCTTCGGCGCCTGCTCGCACCTCGTCCTTATACGTTGATTGCTGCGGGCGTTTGGCGCTAGCCGCTGGAACAAATGTCCATAGCGTTAGAGCGAGGATCAATAAAGTTGTCGATCGCTTCATTCGGCCGCCTTGATTTTCTTGGGATTACAAAATGACTGGCAGAGTCTACTACATCACTACGCTCTCCGCGTGGCAGCGTCGCGGGTCGCGCTTCGCCAATTCGCATTTCATTGTGCTTGAAACGGCGGCGGTCGGAAATGAGCGCGACGAAGCGTCGGCGTCGGGCGCAGCAAGCTGCGCCCCTACAAACGCCGGCGAACAAGACTTGCTCCCGCGCGAACTCGAGGACACGCAGGCCTGGCTCCCGCCGCAGATCGCGCGCCGCTTCGGACGCCGCCTCGAACCCCTTGGTTGGCTTGCGACGACGCCTGGACGCCGTATTGCAAACGATTGAAAACCAGTAGCTACTTCACCTTTTTTCGTAGGTTTCGTCGGTGGCGCTCTTTGGCGGCCAACCCAGCGTCCACGCCAACCCTGTAGGGCTGACGTGTATCAGGACTCCTGTGATTTGGCAAACGGCCCGCGCAACCGGTGCGGTCTGATCGAAGCCGAATTTCCTGTAGGCGCGCATCGACGCGACCAGCGGCACAGTTCCTCCTTTCTCCCGGAGAAGTTCAAGAATCCATGTTGAGCCTTGGTCGCGCCCGCCGCCGATTTCGCGCATGCGGATCGCCGCGATTTCGTGGAATGGAACGCGCAACGTACCCTTCTTGCCCTGCAATTCGACCAAGGCTCGTGACCTGTCGAAAGTCACCTGGTCGTAAATCGGCTGCGGGCCGGTTCCAACAATCCACCGATACCAAAACTGCCAGCGGCGAGCCGCTGTCGATCGTTTCGACATTCGGAGCAACGTGCCCGCCTTGTATTCCGCCACGTCGAGCGTGCCGCAGAAAACTTCGATAGGTAAGAGTTTGCCGGTGGCGACGATCTGTTCCAATACCTCGTTACGGCCTTCGCGAAACACAGCGGCAATGGCAAATGTGAGCACGATGGCGAAGATGAGGAACATCCAGATCGCATCGAGGCTGAGATACCACGCGGACATAATGCCGAGCTCTCCTTAGTTCGATTGTATGTCGCGTACTCTCCCCTCGTGCCGTGGAACCCGCACGCGTATCCAATGACTCACCGAACATTTATCCCGCAAATTCACGCCGAACTTTCCGGAGGCCAACGATGGGACGCTCAGCACAGCACACACGCAACCTGACCGACCAGCAACTCACGCAGCAAATCAATTGATCGCGCAGTCGAACCAGCAGGGCCAGCAAGATCGTTCGCTGATGATGCCGACGATCCAAAAAGCCTGCTGAACAGCCAGGGCTACACGCCACAGCAGCAATCGGACATCACGCAGCAAAGCCTCGGTGCGGCGAACACCGCGTTTGACGCGTTGCGCCAGCGCGCCGCCAATCGCGTGACCGCGACAAACAACAGCGCCGGTTATGGCGACCTGATGGCGCAGCTTGGCCGCGAGCAGGAGCAAACCGATGCGAGCCAGGCGCAACAGAATCAGATCGCGTTCGCGAATCAGCAGCTCAAGGAGCAGCTCGCGGGACTCAACGCGCTCGGCCAAACTTACGGCATCGACACCAACCTGCTTGGCAAGGCGATGGGCGTGCCGGCGGAACTGCTCAGCGTGCGTCAGCGCGCCTCGAGCGGTTCGAGCAGCGGACTCGGTAGCTTGCTCGGCCTCGGCTCGAGCGTCGCCTCGCTCTTCGGATAATTTCGCACAGAGATTATTCGTTGTTGTAGGGGCGCACCTTGGTGCGCCCGCTTCTGCTTGCTTGTGCCACTCACAACGCACAATCCAAAAGGAACCGGCCGGCCCAATGCTCAAATTCATCGAAACGAATTGGTGGACGTTCGCATTCACGTCGATCG
>JASHRM010000305.1 GCA_030037315.1 Candidatus Acidiferrales bacterium | reverse complement strand
ACGGGCTTGTCAAATCGCGTGTTTTCGGCAGAGGTAGTTCAGGCGGTTCCGATCGACGCCGAGCAGCCTGGCTGCCTCGGATTTTGACTGCTTGGCCAACTGCAGGGCTTCCAAAAGCCATCGCCGCTCGTAGTCACTAACTTCCCTATCCAAATTGATCCCGTCGGTCGGGATGCGCAATCGCCCTTTCCCATCGCGCGTTCCCGCCTGGACGATCTCAGTGGGCAGATCGCTAAGTGAAATGGTGTTCCCGTCGGTCATTACGACCAGCCGCTGAATGGCATTCTCGAGCTCTCTGACGTTTCCCGGCCACGGATAGCGCTTCAGCGCGACCAGGGCATCGTCCGTAAGGATTTTCACGGGCAAGCCATTGGCGGCGCAATACACCTTCACGAAATACTCAGCGAGCACTGGGATGTCCTCAACGCGCTCGCGCAGCGACGGGACAAAAATGGGAAGCACGTGAATGCGGTAGTAGAGATCCTCTCGAAATTTCCCTTCCCGGACCATGTCTTCCAGATTCTCATTCGTCGCGCTGATCAATCGAAAATCCACTTTGATCGACTTCTTCCCACCCAGGCGCGTGAGCGCGCGCTCCTCCAGCACGCGCAGCAGCTTGCTCTGAAGCGATGGCGTGAGGGTTGCAATTTCATCGAGGAAAAGCGTCCCCTGATGTGCGATCTCGATTCGGCCTTCCTTTGTGCCCACGGCTCCCGTGAATGCGCCCTTCTCGTAACCGAAAAGCTCCGATTCCATCAGCGTTTCCGGAAGCGCCGCGCAATTTACTCCTACGAACGCGCGGCTTCGGCGAGGGCTTTGATCGTGAATCGCACGAGCGACCAATTCCTTGCCGACGCCGCTTTCGCCGCGAATGATTACGTTGGTTGTGGCGCGGGCGATCCTTTTGATGGACTCGAAAAGATGCTGCATCGCATCGGTCGCTCCGATGAAATCGCCCAAAGTTTTCTTGCGGCTGATTTCATCGCGCAGCAGGCGGTTCTCGCGCTGTATGCGTAATTTTTCAACAGCACGTTCAAGCAGATGGCGCAGCACGTCCGTATCGATCGGCTTGATGAAATAATCATAGGAGCCGGAGTCGATTACTTTCAGCGCCGTTGACTTTTTTTCGTCGGAGCTTAGGACGATCACCAGCGTATCGATTTCGCTGCCATCGAGCCGGCTCAACAGCTCGGTGCATTCGCGAAGGCCGCCAGAGGCAATAGGCAGGCCTAGAAGAAGGATGTCGAGTTCGGACTCCTGCAAGTGCGTGTAGGCAGCGTTGTAATCCCTGGCTTCGATGATCTCGAAATCCGCCCGCAGCGCCGAGGAGATCTTCGCGCGCAAGCCATCATCGTCGTCCACGATTGCGACTCTGGGCTTGGGTGCAGCGGTCGCGATGGTGATTCTCCCGATTTATCGTCGCTCGGGGCGGCAACAGGGGCCCGGAACGGCCTACATGACGAGCGATTCTAGGGATATGAATGTTGAGTGTCAACGAATCGCAGCATCTTTGGTCTTGTTTCTCGGGAATCCCGGGCCAAATCGAGTCCTTGGCGGCGGCAAAGCCGGCTTAAGGCAAAAAGGAATAAGTAAATTTCACGGCAAATCGCGTTTCGCGCACCTGCGGCGGATTCGCAGGCGCGATGCTGGCAAACTGAGTGCCCACGTTGTAGATCACGTACAAATCGCTGTCCGGCCGGTAATTCCATCGTAGCCGCAGGTACGCGTTCGCGGCCTCGGTATTGGCGGTATCCATTTGGATGATGCTGGTGAACGTCAAGAAACGCGTGAACGAATAATTCGCCTGAATATCGGCGAGTCCAACGGAAAAATCTCCGTTCTCGAGTGGCAGACGGAAACGGTCCCACGTTCCGGAAGTGGAAACGGAAAGTTGCGGGCTTGCGCGGAAATTCACCGTCATTCCGAGTTCATTCAACGTCCCATCATAGTAATTTCCGAAACGCTCGAACCCGCTATAGGTCAGCCGCCTGCTCTGATCGGAGCTGTACGAAAATTCATGCCGCGTCCAGTGATAAACGCCATCCGGTATGAAAACATTTTTGTAGATGTGGAACGGCGTGATGATCGCTTGGGTGTTGACATTTGCCGGTTCCACATCAGCCTCGGCGCCGTCATTAAATTCGCTGCGAAAAATTCCAGTGAATTGTTGCGTGGAAACCTGATTGTGGGTGGTCGGATCGTAGAGGGCATATCCCTCGAATTGCAACTCGCGGATGGTCGGAATGTCCGGCCGTGCTTTAAATAGCAGATCGCCGAGGTATTCGTTCGAATCGGTTTTCAGCACGAACCCCGCTTCGGGATTGAAATTTTCACCAACTTTTCGACGCTCGACGAATGCTTCGAGCCAGTCTGACCGGTACCACAAGGAGGCGCCCACGTCGCTCGCGTTGCTCGGATTGCCCGGCGATCGCGTTCCGGCCACATGCGCATCCACAATCCAATCGTTGAAGAAAACCAGCCGCGTATCGATGCCGCCCGTCTGATTAAAGCTGTCGTCAGGATCGGTCGATTGCTTGTCGATCCCCATGGCTCCGATAAATGATCCGGGCCACAGCGAGAATTTGGCGCGCGCAATCGCGAAGTTGGCACCGGGATTGCCGTCGTCCGGCCGGGTATCGACGTCCATGATCCCGAAATCCGTTCTGCCAACCGTCCCTGTTAGCTTTGCGCCGCCGTTGATCGGAACTTCCTGGCCGGTTACAGGATCGATTCCGATTTGCCGGCTAAAAAAAAGCTGATCCCCATCGCCGAGCGCAAAAGTGAAGACTGACGCGTTCTCCAGGAAAAACTGGCGTTTTTCAGGGATGAACACCCGGAAAGGGGTGAGGTTGAATGGCTCGAGATCGGCATCCGTGTCGGAAAAGTCGGTGTTCGCGGTGAGATTCAAAAGCAGGTTCGAACGGATGCCGTATTTCAGGTCGAAACCGCCGGTTAGCGGAAATAACGGATTTTCGCCAGTGGTCTTGTCGTACTCGGCAAGCGCGTAAGGCTTGATCACCAGCAGCCGGCCGCTGCCCACATCATGAATTCCGGTCAATTCTCCGGCCTCGGACACTTTCGTGATGCCGTGCGTGCGGCGGTACGCACGCCATAAATCCTCTTCATTCTTGCTGCGAATGAAACGCTTGAAATTCACGTACCAGACTACGTCGGTCGAATGCGTGAAATTCAGAGTCGTGAACGGAATTTCGATCGTCGCGGTCCATCCGTCCCGGCCGATTTTTGCGTCGGAAGTCCAGACGCCGTCCCATCCGCGATCAAAATCATCGCCATCCGGACCCGGCTGCTCGTCGACGATGATTCCGTCCGCCTGCGTTCCTAGGGGATTCACCTCGAAAACGTAGCCTCCACGACGCGCGTGAGTGGAATCGATCAGGATCTCGAAATGGTCGTCCAGCGATTGGTTCACATCGCGTCGCAGCTCGGATGCGACGATGTGCGTAGGATCGGCTTCGTAGCAGTGAATCCCGAAATAAACCGCGGTTCTCGTATAGAGAATACGGACTTCGGTTTTCTCCGTGGCCGGCTGACCCTCGTTCGGCTCTTGCTGGCGAAAATCGGTAATCGGTTCGGCAAGTTGCCACAGCGGATCATCGATAGTTCCGTCGAGTTTAGGGGCGTGCGGAGCGCGGGTAGCAACCGCCAGCCGGTTTTCATCGGGCGAACTCGAGGCAAACGTTTCGCCGAAAACGCCGGTGGCGCGAGCGCCGAGCACGACCGTGGCTATGATCAGCCCGCAGCAGGCGAGCTTCTGTAGTGTTGCCAAGTCTCGATCCGTCAATTCTTTGCATGGAGCCTTCTGCGAGCCGCACTCGAAGATCAAGCAGAGGAAGGCGCCCCGATGCTCCAAACGACTCTGCCTGGAAACCAACTAGGATGATATTACTGCACAGGTTACTGCGGAGGCGGCGAAACAGCGTCTACTGTGCTTGGCATTGCAAGCGGTGCAAGATTTGGGAAAGACCCGTGGGAATGCGACTTGCGCGCGGACAAGGGATGCATGGTTGGCTCGCCCCAAAGGCACACACGCGCTTGTGCCCACAAAGCGCCAGCATGGTGCCGCCTTGGCGGAGTGAGGCAGGGTTGGCTCGCGCAGATTTCGCGCGTCGACCTTTCTAGCGATGGCCGTCGCCGAGCGGAACCGTTTCCAGGGTGCCGACTCGGCCAATGAGCGATAACGGGCTGTGATTCCTACGCCTTCGCCGCGTTGGCGCGTTCGCCGGAAAATTCGCGCGCTCGAGTCGCCTCAAACAGGAACCATGTGCGGCGCTCGGCCTCATCGATCCAGACTTCCAAAAGGCTCGTTGTGGCCACGTCGCCGGCCTCATCGGTCAAATCGTGCGCCTGCCGCATTCGCCCAATGAGCGCCAGGTTATCTTCGCGCAGTTCGCTGAGCATGTCTTGCGGATCCACGTATTCGGCATCGTTATCGGCTTGGCGGTGTAGGCGCGAGATCTCACCCACCGACCGAATCGTCGTGCCGCCGATTTTTCGCACGCGCTCCGCAATGTCGTCGCCGATCGCAAAGATTTGATCGCCCTGTTCGTCGAGAAGCAGGTGGTAGTCCCGGAAATGGGGTCCGCTGATGTGCCAATGGAAATTCTTCGTTTTGAAGTAGAGGGCGTAGACATCCGCCAACAGCGCATTCAAAGCGCCGCTGATATTCTTCACCGCTTCTTTGTCCAAGTCTGTAGGAGTCGCGAGCGGGGCCTTCCGCCGGTCTTTTGCGCCATTCTTCTCAGCCATTACATGCTCCTTTCGAACTTGCTTCTCAGCAGCGATAGAGTATCAGATTCCGAAGAGAGTTAATCAGATGCGGCGCCTTGGGCGCGCGACTCGTCCTTCGCTGAATCCAGAGCGCCCGATGGAAGGGTCGCTTTGACCGTCGTTCCCGTTTCACTCGACTCGATTTCAAGCCGTCCGCCGAAACGCGCAACCCTTTCCCGCATACCGCGGAGACCCACTCCTACCCGTCCGCCCGCGTTGATCTCGTGCTGCCGCTCAACCGGAATTCCCTTCCCTTGATCGCGCACTTCAATCTCGATTTGACCATCCTGCGATTGCACCTTCACCGTCACCGTGGCGCTTCCAGAGTGCCGGTGTACGTTCCCGAGGCATTCCTGGACGATCCTGAAAATGGCCGTCTCCAAATCGATATCCATGCGCGGCACGGTGCCGCAATCCAAGGTGGCATTGATGTTGCTGCGGCGACTGAACTCATCGACGTACCATTCCAGCGCCGACCGAAGTCCCATCTCCTCCAGCAGGGGCGGATGAAGCAGGTGCGACATCGTGCGGATGCTCTGGACGATCTCCTCGGTCATAGCGACGTTTTCGCTAAAGGCCTTCTGGCCCCTCCTGCTGAGTTTTGACGATTCGCCGGAGATCAATGCCTGATTCATCGATAGGCCGGCGAGCAACTGCCCGACGCCGTCGTGCAGCTCGCGCGCAATGCGCCTTCGCTCCTCGTCCTGCATTTGCAGCAATCGAGCCGAAAGTTCGCGGAGGCTTGCATTTGCGCTAGCAAGCTCCATGGTTCTCTCAGAAACTCGCTCTTCCAGCCTAGAGTTCAATTCCGCGATCTCTTTGCGCGCGCCTTCCGCGATTTCCGCCTGTTGCCTTGCCAGCGTCTCCGCATGTTTCAGCCGCAAGAGCGCCCGTACCGTAGCGACCAGTTCGGCGCGATCGATCGGTTCGGATAGATATGCATCGGCGCCGCTGGCGAGCCCCTGCACGCGCGACTCTGGATCCGTGTATGTGGAAGAGAGATGCAGCACCGGAATATGTGATGTGTTCGGGTCTGTTTTGATTTGCCGGCACACTTGAAAGCCATGCATATCCGGAAGATTCACATCCAGAGTCACCAAATCCGGCATCTCTTTAACTAGTTCGAGAGCCTCTGTTCCCGTCCTCGCTTCCAATACCTCGTAACCCGCGTCCCTCAGACATCGCACAACTGAATACCTGAGCGCTTCGTTATCGTCCACCGACAGGATTTTGGCTTGCTCCGGAGTGAGACCGAAGCCTTGCCATTTCAGTGGGGCTTGTCCGCCTGCGGATTCAGGCATGTTTTGCCTCTCTCGGGAACCGAACCGTCAGCGGAAGCCCGGCTCGGTCAAAAGCCTCGCAGAATACAGCGGGTCTCGCAATCCACACATACAGGGTTTAGGGCAGAAGGCGGGGTGCCCGTAGGGTATGTACTGTAATCGCCCTCTCAGCCGCGGATGAAGAAGTAGGCTGCCATGCCAAACCCAATCGCTATTACCATCCACCGAACGTGCTGCGGGTTCATTTTCTGGGCGAAATAGGCGCCGGCATAGCCTCCCGTCACCGCCGCTATGAGCATCAGTACGGCCTGCGGCCAAACCACGACGTGCGCCCAGACGAATGTGACGATGGCAACTCCGTTGGCCACACTGACCAAAAGGCTCTTCATGCCGTTCATAGCATGGATGTTGTCCAGTCCCAGCAGGGCCAGCAGGGCGAGCATTAGAATGCCCGTCCCCGCTCCGAAATAGCCCACGTACATCGCAATCACGAGTTGAACACCCAAGCCCGCCCAAAACATGCCTTGCGGCAGGTGACGGTCACCTGCTGTTTGCCCCATCCGGTTTCGTATCCATGCCGTCATTCGCCCGCTAAAGACAAACAGCAGCGTGGCTACCAGCAGCAGCCAAGGTACAAGCCGCAGAAACGTCGCAGGTGGCGTCTTCAGCAGGATAACCGCGCCCAGCACCCCTCCTACGACCGCCATGGCGAACAAAGGCCACAATAGGCGCTTAGCTTGCGGCGTGAACGCGTTCCGATAGGCGACCGTACTGGCGACCGTCCCGGGCCATAACGCCGCCGTATTCGTGGCATTCGCTGGAATAGCGGGCATTCCCACGAAAAGAAGAGCCGGAAAGGAGATAAAGCTTCCGCCACCCGCTACTGAATTGATGGTTCCGGCGATCAGTGCAGCAAAGAAGAGGAACAACGGGTGGCTGATGTGCACGCGCCAGAATACCTTGCGCGCGAAGTGGTGTCACGCGGCAGCCAAACTCGTAAGTCCCACTTCCGGCTTGAGCCGGAGAACGGTCGCCTTTCAGGGGGTCGGACCTTTAGGTCCGACAGAACGACCGGCGCGCAGCGCCCACCCAGTGCGCGGTTTTATCTGCCAGGTCGTCGAGGTCGACCGTGACCTACTCGCGTTAGGCCGTTACTATAAGACCGACGGAAAAGTCACCGAGGCAGGCCCTAAGCCTCTTTGCTATGGATTGCATCATCCGCTTGTCCCGTGCAATCTGATTGGCGTGCCGGAACTGCCTGACATCGCAGCATATATCAGCGCCCTCGAAACTCGCATCGTTGGCGAGCCACTCTTGCGAGTGCGGTTGAACAGCCCCTTCCTGCTCCGCTCGGTCGAACCACCCGTGAGCGCAGTCGAGGGACGAACCGTGCGCGAGTTGCGCCGGATCGGCAAGCGAATCGCCATCGGCGTCGAAGGCGATTTTTGGCTCGTTCTGCATTTGATGATTGCGGGCCGTCTGCACTGGCGCCCGGCGGGAGCAAAGCTTTCGGGCCGGCAAAATCTTGCGGCGTTCGATTTTCCAAATGGCTCGCTCGTGCTCACCGAAGCCGGCACGAAGCGGCGGGCGTCATTGAATGTCCTCGCTGGCGAACGAGCCTTGCCTTACGTCGATTCCGGCGGAATCGAGGTTTTTGAGAGCGACCTCAATGCTTTTCGCGCCGCCATGACGCTTGAAAATCGCACGCTAAAACGCGCGCTGACTGATCCTAGAATCCTCAGCGGCATCGGCAACGCTTACTCGGACGAAATTCTGCACGACGCGCAGCTTTCTCCCGTCGCGCTCACGCAAAAATTGAAGGATGACGAATGGCAGCGGCTCTTCGACGCCACTCGGCAGACGCTGCAACTCTGGATCGATCGGCTTTGCGCCGAAGCTGCCGTCGATTTCCCTGAAAAGGTGACCGCGTTCCGCATAGGGATGGCCGTTCACGGACGCTACGGCCAGCCGTGTCCGCGCTGTGGTGAAAAAATTCTGCGGATTCGCTACGCCGACAATGAAACGAACTACTGCGCACGCTGCCAGACGGGCGGCCGCGTTCTGGCAGATCGCAGCCTTTCGCGCCTCCTCGGCTCCGATTGGCCCCGCACCCTCGAGGAACTCGAAGCCCTCAAACGCAAATGAAAATGACAACCCTGGGCCTAATCGTAGACCGTTGTCATCCCGGGTGAAGTCCCTCACGAATTGCTTCTCGCCCGTTTTCCGGGCGTGAGGGACGGAGTCGAGGGATCTGCTGCTAGCAGATGATCCTGTAGGCGTTGCTCATCGTGAGCGTCGTCGAGACGGGCGGAGCTAGGTCCGCACGTAGGGGCGGGTTCTAGGCCGGCACCTTGTTCCGTCTGCGCCATTCCGATAAGATTCACTTATCCGGCAAATATCCGACCATGTCAAAGAACATGAAGCTGGTGTGTGTTCTGTTCGCTTGCCTTGTATGCACGTCATTTAGCGGTCAGAGTGCTTCCCCAGCGCCGCCCGCTATCGATCTTTCAGCGAAATTAATTGTTGTGGCGTCTCAGGCAACATCCAGCTCTGAAATCGCGATACCTCCCACTGATCTGGGCCCCGTGATTGTCACTCTTCGGCCGAGTCTTAAGCATGAGGAGAAGCCAAGTGATTCCGACGTTCCCGCGTGGATTCAAAAGGTGGCTGATCTGAACGGCCTGACGTCCGCAGACCTGAAGCCCTGGCACATCGTCTTGACATACCAGCGATTCGACGAAGATGGCGATCAGGTCGATCAGGGTACGTATGAAGAGTTCTGGGCCGCCCCAAGAACATACAGGCGAATCTATAAAGGCGACAACTTTAATCAGACGGATTACGTAACGAATCACGGCTCATTCTGGCGTGGAGATCAACGGCCGCCAAGTCGTTATGAATCGCAGGTTGTGTCCGAGGTTATCGATCCTTTTAATTACGCCACAACGCTCCAGAATGTTCGTGCAAATTCGCTGGATCGAGTCTTCAGCGGATACGCTTTCAGCTGCATCGCAATCGAGAAATTCGGACAGGAAGTTGGCGAACCGGCGCAATACTGTTTCGAACCCGGCGGTTTCATTCTTCGCTATGCTGTAAGTTCAGGCCAAACAACTTACAACCGAATCGTGTCCTTCGAAGGAAGGAGCATCGCGCGGGATGTGGATGTGACTAATCGGGGCAAACCATACCTCAGAATTCGCGTACAAGCGATTGAACTGATCTCCCAGGTGAACGACGCCGATTTTGTGCCACCAAGTGATGCCAAGCCGCAACCGCAGCGCATATCCGGAGTGTTTCCTCAAATAGCCAAATCCGCTTCCGTCGATTTCCCTGAGTCACTTCGAAATCAGCACATCGTGGTCGACTTCGGAATCGTAGTTGACCAAAACGGGCACGCCACCGTTGCAAAGGTCGATGGCGGGCCCAAGGCGGCTCAGAAAGCGTGTGCGGATTCCGTAAAGAAAACGGTATTTGTGCCTTACTTGCTCGATGGGAAACCCGTTGAAGTGGAAACTAAATTCGAATGTAGACTAAACTAGCTGTCGAGTGAGCTTTATTATGCCATCTGACCAGTCGCCGTTCGCGACAATCGAAGAAGCCATCGACGAAATCCGCAGAGGGCGCATGATCGTCCTCGTCGATGATGAAGACCGCGAAAACGAAGGCGATCTCACGATGGCCGCTGAGAAAGTCACACCCGAGGCCATCAACTCATGACGAAATACGGCCGCGGGCTGGTCTGCCTTTCGCTCAGCGAACAGCGCTGCGAGCAGCTCGACCTGAAACCGATTTCGCCGCGCAATACGTCCGCCTTCGGCACTCCCTTCTGCGAACCGATCGACGCGAAGCGTGGCACCACCACTGGCACGAGCGCGTGGGATCGCGCGACCACGATTTTGACGGCTACCGATCCGCACACAAAACCTGAAGATTTGGCGCGGCCCGGCCATGTTTACACGCTGCGCGCCCGAAATGGAGGGGTGCTGGTGCGCGCGGGGCAAACCGAGGCCTCCGTGGATTTGGCGCGCATCGCGGGCCTCGATCCTTCAGGCGTGATCTGCGAAATCATGGACGAAGACGGCACCATGGCGCGCATTCCGCAGCTTTCGGAATTCTGCCGCGTTCACAACATGAAAATGGTGACGGTTGCGGATCTGATTCGCTATCGCATGCATCATGAACGCAACATTCGCCGCATCGCCGAGTCCATCCTTCCGACGAAATACGGCGACTTCCGCATGATTGCGTATTCAAGCGACGTGGACCACGAACTCCACGTGGCGCTGGTGCGCGGCGAAATTGGCGATCTTGCGGGCGATTCAAATGGCCATAGCGACGCGCCGCTCGTACGGGTCCACTCGCACTGCCTCACGGGCGACGTGTTGGGTTCGGTGACCTGCGACTGCCGCGAGATGCTGGAGGGTTCGCTGAAGGCTATCGCCGACGCGAATCGCGGCGTTTTCGTTTACCTGCACCAGACCGGGCGCGGATTCCAAATCGATTCGCGTGTCGAAGAGGGCGCAGCACTTCCCCGCATCGTGTACCACCAGCGCGAACATGTGGAACGCGACCCCGGCGCACAGCGCGTGATTCAGCATGAGAGCGGTATCGGCGCCCAAATTCTAAAAGACCTCGGCCTCGCTCGAATTCGCGTCCTCACGAATTTGCCGCGCAAAGTTGTGGCGCTAAAGGGCTACGGCATCGAAATCGCTGACCAAGTCCCGCTTAACATCCAGCACCCCAAGATTACCCATCAAACTTTCTAGTGATCTATTCGTGGCGGACTCGGCCCTTGTTTCCGGACGACTACGAATGGATCGCAACGACAGGGCTGTCATCCCGAGCGAAGACCCGCACGATTTGCTTTTCGCCCGTTCCAACGGGCGTGCGGGACGCAGTTCGAGGGACCTGCTGTTGTAGCGATTCGGGAGTACCGCCGATGCGCCTACCTCCCGAACTCCAACGCCACAAACGAATCGGGCAACATTGTCGGACGCGGGTGCGGATTGTCCGCCGTTGGCGGCGTCGCCGGTCCGAACTCCGCGGTCACGAGAAACACCT
>JASHRM010000304.1 GCA_030037315.1 Candidatus Acidiferrales bacterium | reverse complement strand
TCCCCGGAATGACTGTCCTAGCTGAGCCTAAATTCCACTTTCACGTTGTATCGGATCGCCACAGGTTGGCCATCCAACATGGTCGGAGCGTATCTCTGGGCACCCACAGCTTTGAGGGCGGAATCAAGCAGAAGCGGCGGGCCGCTAACCACGTGCATCTGCGTGACGTTGCCGTGTTCGTCGATCACAGCTTCAATGATCACAGTGCCCTGTATGCGTGCCTGCTTGGCGATCGGCGAGTACACGACCGGCGGCGAGTACAGCAAGGTCGGCTCCTTCATCCCGCTGAAAATGCGAATTGGCCCTTTCGGTTTTACTGCTACCGGCGGCGGAGGCGGTGGTGCTGGACCGCTCAATGATCCGCCGAGAACATCACCCATACCCCCGGGAACTCCACCCGCCGTGTCGCTGATTGTGGGCGCTGCTGTTCCCGAATCCACAGCCGCCGTCGATATGCGTTTCGGAACGACGGCCGGTGCTGTGAGCTGCGCGTGCAAGAACGTTTGCTTCGGCGCCGCAGCCTGCGCATGCATTGCCGGTGGCGGCGGAGCAGCTGGGGGAAGCGGAGCGACGAGCATCATCCTGCTGAATTGATAGAGGTCGAGGCCCTGGGTGAAAAGCAGCGGAACAACCAGCAGCAGCGCAACGATAGCAACCTGGAAAGCAAGAGCCACGCCGGTGTGCACGGCTCGCTTGCCCCGGGCTCCGCGTTCGGTTTCCAGAATCGCGTCTGCCAAAAGTGGCCTGGGTGAGGGATCGGGCGTGATGACTTGCACGCCTCGCCGGGAACTCGAACGGGAGTCACGACTGCCTTGCTGGAGTACACCTTCATTTGCGGCTGACATTGCATCTCCTTTTTCAACTGGGGAACGTAGAGGCCGTGCGGCGTCGTCAGAATCTCAAGGAGATCCGAACCAGGCCCCACTACACCACCGCCACTGAAAAAATACCGGCGATGGGGAATCGCGTCTCCCACGTGGAAAAGCGAGATGCCTACTGCAAATAGTTCCAGGATCAGTCTGAAGATTGGGAAACGAAACAGCAAACTCAAAATACGAATCGGATTCATTGAAAATGGCGATAATCCTCAGCCGAAGCGCATGAATCGCGTGCTGGCAGTTATTTCCGGGGCCTGCTGCCGCGCCTTATCGAGATTCGGGTGGTTCTGCTCTGCGAAGTTTCCAGACGATTTGGCGCAGCATGCCGAGCCAGATCACCGCATCGCGTGCGGGAAGATTCAATCGGCGGACGAGCCTGCGAATCCTCAACTCGGAATCGGAAACGCGGCGCATGTCGAGGAAGCCGCTGAGGCGCAATGCGTCGAACAGCATTTTTGTGATTCGATCGGTCTCCCCGGCATTCGCAAAGGACATTTTGTGTGATTCGCCAGCCGCTTTACCCTCGCGAATCAGCTCGTAAAGGCATACAGCTGCTGCCTGCCCTAAATTCATCGAGATATTCTTTTCGTGAGTCGGTATTCGAATCAGCCAATGGCAGTGGCTGAGATCGTCATTCGATAATCCAAATTTCTCGGAGCCAAACAGGAGCGCGACGCCGCTGGATTTGAGTCGCTTGCGAATCAGTTTTGCGCCATCTTCCGTGCGCCGCAGCGCGTGTTGAATTTGCCGATGCCGGACCGCAGTGGTGCCGACGACCAGCGTACAGTCAGCTACGGCGTCAGCTACGGTTCTGAATTCCTCAGCGGATGCGAGTATCGCCGATGCGCCCACAGCTGAGCGCGCCTCGCGAAATGCCGGATCGTAAGGATTCACGATTCCGAGTCGCGTGAATCCAAAGTTGCTCATGGCGCGGGCCACCGCACCGATATTCAGCGGGTTACGCGTCGCCACCAACACCACGCGCAATCGATCGAGTTGGGCGGATGCGAGCAAGACGAATTATTCTAAAACAAGGCTCGTCATTCGGCGCGATGCCGTAGCTTGACGGGCCTCTCCGTACGTGAAAACATTCCCAAATAACGGAAGGAGCTTCCAATGGCCACGCAAGTAGCAACGACCACTTACGCCGATTTGGGCCTTTTTATCGGCGGTAAATGGCTGGGCGCCGGGGGACGCCAGATTTCTCCTGTAATCAATCCCGCCACTGAAGAAGTGATCGGCACGCTGCCCTGTGCCTCGACGGCGGATCTCGATCACGCTCTGGCGGCGGCTGAACAAGGCTTCAAAGCCTGGCGCGCTATTTTCCCGGACGAGCGCGGCCGAATCATGAAACGTGCCGCCGATTTGCTGCGCGAGCGAAAGGAAGAGATCGCGCGCATCGCCACCACCGAATCCGGAAAAGTGATCCACGAGACTCGGATCGAAGTGATGATGTCCGCGAATATCTTTGAATGGTACGCGGAAGAGGGCCGTCGCGCCTATGGACGCGTGCTGCCACAGCGTGCACCCGGCACTCGTCTCACCATCGTCAAAGAGCCCGTTGGCCCCGTGGCTGCATTCGCTCCGTGGAATTTCCCGCTCGGCAATCCTGCGCGAAAGATCGGCGCTGCGCTGGGGGCCGGTTGCTCGGTAATCCTGAAACCCGCCGAAGAAACTCCGGCATCAGGACTCGCCGTGGCTCGATGTTTGGTTGACGCCGGCTTGCCGCCCAATGTGCTGGCGATTGTTTACGGCGTGCCGGCCGAGATTTCTTCGTATTTACTAGCTTCGCCGATCATCCGAAAAATCTCGTTCACTGGTTCGATCCCGGTCGGCAAGCAGCTGATGAAGCTCGCCGCCGAAGGCATGAAACGCACCACGATGGAATTGGGCGGCCATGCTCCTGTGCTTGTCTTCGACGATGTGGATGTGGACAAAGTCCTCGACGCTTCTGTTACCGCGAAATACCGTAACGCGGGTCAGGTTTGCGTTTCGCCCACGCGCTTTTATGTCCACGAGAAGATCTACGGCAAGTTTGTCGAGGGATTCACCGAGCGTGCCAAGGCGGTTCCGGTTGGCAATGGCCTCGAAGAAAAAAACAAGATGGGACCGCTCATCCATGCGCGCAGATTGGCAGCGATCGAAGCATTTGTGGACGACGCTCGGAAGTCCGGTGCGAAGGTTGAAACAGGCGGTGCGCGGCTCAGGAGTCCCGGCTATTTCTACTCCCCCACGGTGCTTTCAGATGTGCCGGATAAAGCACGGATCATGAATGAGGAACCCTTTGGCCCGGTAGCCGTCATCAATCCGTTTTCTGACTTCGATAGCGTCATGAAGCAGGCCAACAAGCTGCCATACGGCTTGGCGGCTTTCGCGTTCACCAATTCATCGCGCACGGTGAAACTGCTCGGCGAACAGCTCGAAGCGGGAATGGTTGGGCTCAATACCTACGCGATCTCAGTGCCTGAATCTCCCTTCGGCGGCATGAAGGAAAGCGGTCACGGATCGGAGGAAGGGATCGAAGGCTTGGAAGCGTGCCTCGTAACAAAGTTCATCAGCGAAGCGTAGGAAGATAGGAATGCTCTTTGATTTCGGAGGAATTCCGCCGCGCGAGGGATACAAGCTGCTGGTTTCGACGGTGACGCCGCGTCCGATCGCGTGGATTACGAGCCAGAATGCTCAGGGGCAATTGAACGCGGCGCCATTCTCATTTTTCAATGTTTTCGCCGGTGATCCTCCGGTGGTGGGGATCGGTATCGGCAGTCATGGACCGGGCCGCGCGAAAGACACGCGCTTGAATATTCGGGAAACGAAGGAATTCGTGGTGAATCTCGTCTCGGAAGAAGTGGCCCAAGCCATGAACATCACGGCCATCGAGTTCGAACCCGAAGTCGACGAACTTGTGCAGGCCGATCTGGAAACGGTTCCCTGCGTCCACGTGAAGCCGCCACGAATCGCTTTAAGCCCTGTGTCGATGGAATGCGCCCTCATGCAAATCGTGGAACTGGGACCGCATAACGGCCTTGTGTTGGGTCGAGTGCTGGCAATGCACGTCCGGGATGACCTGGTGCTCGATCCGGCAAAACATTATATCGACACGCCAAACTTGAAACTGATTGGACGCATGCACGGCACAGGCTGGTACGCGCGAACGTCTGACCGTCTACTGATCGAGCGCATACCGAGGACAAACTGGAAATTGCGCGGAAAACAGAAGACTACGGTTTCAAACCGAAGTTAGCCGCCAAGCCTGTCATTGAGGTATGGCCGGCTCCCCTGTCGACGCCTGCGTAGACTCAACCTCAGTCGCCGGCAGGTTGCGGGCGCGAATGCTGCCGATCAAAAGCGCGAAATTTGTCAACAGGATCACGGCAAAAGCGAGTGAGGGAAGGAAAGCAAAACTTGTTCCTCGCCCCTGTACGACTTCGATCCCCAGCACGGCCGTAATCAAGCCCCGGGGCACAAACCAGATCATCAATTCGCACTCCAGTCCTGAAAAAGACCGCCAAATAATGCGGCCTGCCTGAACAATAAGGGTACGGGCAAGCAGGATCGCAAAAAGACACAATAGTCCCAGCCGCAAATTCTTGCGCAAGCCGGAATACTCGACCAGCATACCTAGCAGAACGAAGAAAAATGTGCGCAACAGGAAGGCGAGTTCTCCGTGAAACGTCAGCATCTGATCCTGGTGGTAGTCATCAGGCGCGCGGCCACTCGAGTTTTTCACCGGTACTTCGTTGAACCAATCGGAACCGGTGCTTTCGTCAAGATGTAGCCGTCTTCGGACGGCCGGAAAATTGCCGAGCGTCAGGCCGAAGAAGAGCACAGAGACAAGGTCGTTGCCCTTGAGGTAATGAACGCCGGCATAGACAAGCAACACAGCTGCGAACGTCAGAACATGCCAGAAGCGCTCTTCCGATAAAACAGGGAGCAGGTATGACCACAACATTCCTGCCAGCATGCCGCAAGCAATCGCGAGAATCATGCTGGAGACCAGAGACCACGCAATCACCTTTGGGGCCGCGCTGGCGCCTCCAGCCACGTCCAACAGCGTAGTCACCGCCAACACCGCAAACGCGTCGCCCAACGAGGCCTCGACCATCAATGTGACTTTCACGTCGCGACGCAGGTCGATCTGTTGCAAGACCGGAAAAAGTATCGAACTGCTCACGCATCCTAGAACGGCGCCGACCAGCAGCGCGTTAAGCCATGAGAAATGCAAAGCGAAGCGACATGCGCCGGCGATCGCAGCCATTGCCAGGACATAGCTGGAAAGGGAAAGGAAGAATCCGGCCCCAAAGTGTCTCAATATCTCTCGAAGTTTCAGGTCGAGACCACCCTCGAAGAGAATTAAAATCAGCGCCAGCTCCCCGAATCCATGTGTCGCACCACGAAAAATATCTGGATTCACCCAGTGCGTTACAGGACCGATCACTACGCCCGTAACCATAAGAATGATCACGTCGGGCACGCGGGTGAACCGCACCAAGCGATTCGCAATGAACGCTAGGACCAGCAGTCCTCCAAGAAGCGCAAAGAAAAAAGTCAGGTCCATGGGTTAGCTTGTGATCCAGCTACTCGAAATATGCCTCTGTTGGATGCTTTTTCGCGCTCGCGCGCGTGCATTGACAGGCCGCGCGCCACAGTGATAGGACTGGATCTTCACGCCAAAGAGCGTAGCGCAGTCCGTATAACACCATACTTAGGAATACAAGGAGTAGTACCTATGACCACGAATTTCCCGGATTCCTTCGACTATCAAGGCATGAATGCTCCGATGCGCGTCGAATGTGACATTTACGACCTCATCGTCGAGGGAAATTTACCGAAGGAAATTAACGGCTCTTGGTACCGCACGATTCCCGACCCTCAGTACCCTCCGCTGCTCGGACATGACACGTATCTCAGCGGTGACGGAATGATCAGCTCTTTCAAATTCGAGAATGGCCATGTCGATTTCAAAATGAAATATGTAATGACCGATCGTCTGAAAGCGGAACGTAAAGCCCGGCGCGGACTTTTTGGTCTTTACCGGAACCCCTACACTGACGATCCCAGCGTGCGAGGCCTGAACCGCTGTGTGAACAACACCACGCCGGTTTTTCATGGAGGCCGCCTACTCGCGCTCAAGGAAGACGGGCTGGCGATGGAAATTCATCCCGAGACGCTCGACACGGTTGGGGTCTTCAACTACAAAGGCAAGCTCAAGAGCCAGACGATGACCGCGCACACTCGCCTCGATCCGGATACGGGCGAACTCTGCTTCTTCGGCTATGAAGCCAGCGGACTTGCGACGCGCGACGTTTCCTACTGCGTGGCAGATGACGAGGGTCAGCTCGTCAGCGAAGAGTGGTTCCAGGTCCCTTACGTTTCGCTGATGCACGATTTCGCCGTCACCAAAGAGCACGTCATTTTTCCGGTGTTTCCTACCACGGCGGATTTGGATCGCATGAAAGCCGGAGGCACTCATTGGGTTTTTGAGCCGGATAAAGACACGTTCATCGGTATCATGCCTCGCGATGGCCACGTAACGGATATGCACTGGTTCCGCAGGCCTGCATGCTCGGCTTTCCATTTTATGAACGCGTACACCGAAGGAAAGTTCGTCCACCTCGATTTCGGCATCGGCAAATACGCGCCGTTCCCGTTCATTCAGCAGGCTTCGCACATTCATCCGACGCCAGAAGACATGGCGTTCGGCCGCGTAGTGCGCTGGACGTTCGATATGTCAAAACCCGGCGAAAAGTTTGAAGAATATAATCTCGCGCCGGCAGGCGACTTTCCGCGCATTGCCAACAAGGACCACATGCACGACTATTCGATCGGCTATTACCAACGATTTGATCCGACAGCTGGTCCGCCCCTTGTCGCAGGTCCCGTGGGCGCAGGTTTCAATACGCTTAGCCGACTCGAAGTGAAAAGCGGAAAGATCAAGTCCTGGCATTCGAACAAGCCAGTCACGATTCAGGAAGAGGTTCATATTCCTTCAAAGCAGCCGGGTCACGAAGGCTATCTCGCTCTCGTTGCCGATCTGCACGACACGCAGCTTTCTGACGTGCTCGTTTTTGAAGCCGAGCATGTCGATAAAGGGCCAATCGCCACGATCAAGATGCCGCTGCGCCTCCGCAATCAGGTCCACGGCAATTGGGTGGACGCGGAAGAATTGCAATAGCCTTGCGGCCCCGGCGATAGCATGGCAAACGAGCTTAGAGGACAAGTCGCGATCGTCACCGGTGCGGGACGCGGAATCGGCAGGGCCATCGCGCTCAGGCTGGCATCCGCGGGCGCGGCAGTCGCTATCACTTCGCGCAATCAATCACAGCTGGATGAAGTGTTGGCTCAAATCGAATCCGCTGGTGGGTGCGGCATCGCTGTGCCGGGTGACGTCACGAAACGCTCGGATGTCGAGCGCGTAGTGCAGACCGCCCACGAGCGATTAGGCGGAATCGCGCTGCTCGTCAACAACGCGGGTCTCCCGGGTCCTTATGGTCCGGTGGGGGTGGTGGATCCCGACGCGTGGTGGGCGGCTCAGCACGTACATATTCTTGCGCCATTTCTATTCATAGCCGCAGTGCTTCCCGGCATGATCGAGCGGCGTCGGGGCCGGGTTGTCATCATTTCATCACCTCGCTCGCACCAGCTGACTGCGAATCTCTCGGCATACAGTTTTGGCAAGAGCGGACAAAACCGCCTCGCGGCGTTGGTTGCAAACGAGGTGAAAGATCAGGGCATTTCTGTCTTCGCACTCGATCCCGGCTCGATTATGACGGACATGGCGGACGAAACGATGAATTCGCCGGACGCGCAACGCTGGGTGCCTCAAATGGTCGCGCGCTTGCACGAATTGAAAGGCGTGCAGGGCCCTGGCGACGGCATCGATTGGTGCACGGATCGTTGCCTTGCACTCGCCTCTGGCCGCTATGATGCTTTATCTGGCCGCTACATCGATCGCACTGATAGCCCCGAGGAATTGCTGCGCCAATCGTCTGCGGTCGGGAAGTCCAACCAATTTGCTACTTAGGAATCATTACAGTCATGAGAAAACTCGACATCTTTACGCACATTTGGCCTAAGGCCTTTCACGAAAAGCTTTTGAAAACTACGGGCCAGATGAAGGACATGCACCGTCGCAGCGAAGCCTTGCCCATGATGACGAATCTCGACGTGCGCTTCAAAGTGATGGATTCCTTCGAAGGCTACCAACAAATTCTGTCGCTAGCTTCTCCTCCGCCCGATGTCACTGGAACGCGCGAAGACTGGCGTGCGCTTTCACGAATCGGCAGCGACGGCATGGCCGAACTTTGCCGAAAGTACCCTGATCGCTTCCCGAGCTTCATTGCGTCCGTTCCGATGCGTGACCCCGATGCCGCAGTCGAAGAGGCTCATCGCGCCGTAAAAGATCTCGGCGCTTGCGGTATTCAGATTTATTCCAATGTTAGCGGCAAACCGCTCGACGCTCCCGAATTCCGCCCCGTTTTCAAGGAAATGGTCGCCCTCGGAAAGCCCATCTGGATTCATCCTGCGCGGACGGCAAGTTTTTCGGACTATCAGGCCGAAAACGAATCGCTCTACGAAATTTGGTGGACCTTCGGCTGGCCCTATGAATCGAGTGTCGCCGAAGCACGAATCGTTTTCTCCAAGATGTTCGACGAGATGCCGGATCTGAAAATCATCATTCACCACGCAGGGGGCATGATTCCGTTTTTCGAAGGACGTGTCGGACACGGCTGGGATGTGCTTGGCTCGCGCACCTCGTCTCGCGATTACAAATCCCTGCTCAAAGAGCTGAAGCACCGCCCACTGGACTATTTCAAGAAATTCTATGCGGACACCGCAACTTTCGGGTCGAGGTCGGCCCTCACTTGTGCGATCGATTTTTACGGCATCAACCACGTTCTCTTTGCGTCGGACGCGCCGTTCGATCCGGAGGGCGGTCCAATGTACATTCGAGAGACAATTCGGGCGATCGATGCTCTCGGGTTATCCGAGTCGGATCGCGAAA
>JASHRM010000303.1 GCA_030037315.1 Candidatus Acidiferrales bacterium | reverse complement strand
AACGCTTGGTAGTCCATAACCTCGGGGCGAGCCATTGCCGAATTATATCGTATTACGATGTTTAGGGAATCGGGCAGTTTTGCAACGTGTTCCAATCGGTTTAGGAGGAGAACCCGCCAGGCAGCGGCCCTGGCGGGTTCTTATGAAAGCTTACTGCGGCAGGCCAAAAACGAACACGGTATCGCCAGCAACGATTGCCACGTATTCCTTGCCGCTCTTACCCTGATAGGCCATGGGATCGGCGTTCGCATTCTTGCCAAGGTCGGTGACCCAAAGCTCCTTGCCGGTTTTTGAATCGATCGCGCGGAAGCGGCTGTCAGGAGTCGCGCCGATGAAAACCAACCCGCCCGCCGTAGCAATCGGCCCGGCGCTGCCGCCGCCACCGGTGTTCTGTTTTCCCGGCGGGAGACCTTCCGTGATTCCAACCACTGACTGCCATGCGATGTCGCCCGTATTGGCATTGATGGCATAGAGCTTGCCCCACGGCGGCTTCTGGCAGGGCCAATTCCCGATCACTTTGCCGTTGGCATCTTTCACGGTCGCGCTAAAACTGAAGTAGGGGCCCGGACCGTCGACGCTGCCTCGATCGTAGAGTTGCGTCGATTCGGCGTTGCCGCGGCCATAGTTCCCGCCTGCCTTTCGCTTTTCAAGCCATCCGATCAGAGACATGTCATGAGTTTGAACGAAAACGTAACCGTCCGTCGGATCGGTAGCGACGCCGCCCCAGTTCGAACCGCCCGTTCCACCGGGAAACTGAATTGTCTCCTTCGGCGGAGTTCCATCCTCATGATAATTCCATCCTGTGAAAGGACCTTCGTTGTGGAACGAACCTCCACTCTTGGTGAGCAGATCCTGACAAGCCTTCACGTGTTCCGGAGTCGTGTCGTCGGCAGTCACCATATCTTCCGGCTTGTAGCTCATGCGCGCGAGCGGCGGCGGCTTCAAGGGGAAGGGTTGAGTCGGCGAATACCACTCGCCGGGCACGTCCCCCTTTGCCACAGGGCGCTCTTCAACTCCGAAAATCGGCTTGCCTGTTTCGCGATTCAAGATGAACATCAACGCCGATTTGTTCATGGTGACCAAGGCCGGAATCGTTTTGCCATTCTGTTTGATGTCGATAAATCCCGCGCCGGGCGGAAGATCCTGATCCCACAGGTCGTGATGAATTGTTTGGAAATACCATTTCAATTTGCCGGTATCGGCATCAACGGCGACGAGCGTATTGCCGAACAGATTGTTTCCCGGGCGATCGCCGCCGTAATAGTTGGGGGAAGGTCCGCCAATCGGCATGAATAAAGTGTTCGTCTTCGCATCGACGGTCATGTACCAACCCCAAACATTCGTACCTGAACGGCCTTTCCAGCCGTCATTGAGCCAGGTGTCGTGTCCAACTTCGCCAGGCTGCGGGACAGTGTGGAAGGTCCAAACCAGGTTTCCGCTGATCGCATCGTAAGCGCGCGTATCGCCTGGAGGGCCGACTGGCATTTCGCCGACACTCGCGCCCAGAAACACAAGATTTTTGTAAATCGTCGGTACGCCGTTGTACCCGACTTCGAGGTCCACGGTGCCATCTTTGCCGAAGCTGGGAACAATCTTTCCGGTGGCAGCGTCGAGAGCGATAATTTTGCGATTGAATGTTGTGAAGATAATTCGCGGCGGATTCGTTTTATCGCCTGGCCAGTAAGCGACGCCGCGGGTCGGTGCCATCTGCACCTCGTAGCGCCAGATTTCCTTTCCTGAATCTGCGTCGAGGGCCATCACGCGATTCGTTCCCGGAACATACATCACCCCGTCAACGACAATGGGAGTCACCTCGAGTCCGGGGCGCTCGGCCAATTGAAGCTTCCAAGCCTGCGTGAGCGTCGCTACGTTGCCCGTATTGATCTGTTTGAGTCTCGAATAACCCGTGCCGCCAAGGTCGCCTCGATACATCGACCAATCACCGGCACTTTGCGCGCGTCCGGTCGGCGCGGACAAAACTGCAAAAGCGGCAAGCACCGCTAGTTTTGCAATCCATCTCTGAGACATAGGTATAACTTCCTCCCCCCGAAATTCGCGCTGAATGGTATCAGTAATTTAGTTCAGACGCGCCAGTTTTCCGCTCGGTTACGCGGAACGGGCAGTGCCGGTCCTCTGCAACAAAGCGGAGCTCTAAAATGTCTTCTCTGAATCGAGCAGGATTGTAACGGGCCCGTCGTTTGCGAGCTCAAGGGTCATATCGGCCTGAAATACACCGGTTGCAACCGACACACCGAGCCCTTTTAAGGCTCGGATAAACTCTTCATATATCGACTTCCCAACGTCAGAAGGTGCTGCGTGAATGAAACTCGGACGCCGCTGGCCTCGAACATCGCCGTACAACGTGAATTGCGATACGGCCAATGCTGCGCCGCCCGTTTCCAGCAGAGATCGATTCATGTTTCCCTGGTCGTCGTTGAAGATTCTGAGGTTTACGATCTTCTCGGCAACGGTCGCCGCGGTCGACGGAGTATCTTCGCGGCCAATCGCGATGAGCACCACAAGGCCCGCTCCAATCTCACCGGTCACGCGGCTGTCGACGACGACCCTGGCGCGGCTGACACGCTGGATTACCGCTCGCATTTCGTTCTCGTCCTGAGCATGCAGGTATTGTAGCGGCACGCCACTTCTGGCATATAACCGAAATCGGATCGCGCGAAATCGGGAGCGTTTTCCCAGAACAATGCCCTCACAGAGCGAACAAACCCTGCAATCAAAATGGCTCACGCGCGGCGTGTTAGGCATCGGCCTGACCAGTCTTTTTTCCGATTGGTCGCATGAAGCGGCCACGGCAATTCTGCCCGCTTTTTTGGCCAGCATGAGCGCACCAGCAGTCGCGCTGGGCGTAATCGAAGGCGTGTCCGATGGGTTATCCAGTTTCGCGAAATTGGCCGGCGGGTTTGTTGCCGATCATCCGCACTGGCGAAAACCGACGGGAATATGCGGCTATCTTGCGACGGCGCTCACAACGTTCGCGTACGCGTTTGCACGTTCCTGGCCCGCCGTGCTTTTCTTCAGGGCTATCGGATGGATGGGACGCGGCGGGCGCGGACCGTCACGCGATACGCTGTTGGCTGCATGCGTTGCAAAAGGCCAGGAGGGCCGTGCTTTCGGCTTCGAACGGGCAATGGACACGCTCGGAGCGGTGCTTGGTCCGCTGTCGACGACCCTGTTGATCGGAACATTGAGTTTTCGGGGAGTATTTCGGTGGACGCTCGTGCCGGGTCTCGCCGCGGTGCTGAGCTTCGTGGTCCTCGTGCCCGGAGGCATGAGGCGGAAAGCGAATGAAGACGCGAGGGCCTCTGTCTTCCGGTCGACTCTAGCAAATCTGCCGGCCGCATTTTGGCATTTTCTGGCAGGGGTCTTTGCCCACGGGGTTGGAGACTTTGCTCCGACTCTTCTGATCCTTCGGGCCACTCAAATTCTCGGTTCGAGATACGGCTACGTGCGCGCTGCCGCGATCGCCGTCAGCTTGTACACCTTCTACAACATCGTGAACGCCGCGGCGTCTTATCCGATCGGAGCGCTTGGCGATCGCCTCGGCAAGCGAGCATTACTGGCGGTAGGATACGCAATCGGCGCGGCAGCGTTCTTAGGCTTCCTGTTTTATTCGCGACCGCAGATTTCCGTCTTGGGCATTTTCTTTGGCCTCGCAGGCATTCACGGCGCCTTCCAGGCTTCGCTGGAAAAATCCTTGGCCGCTGAATTAGCTCCCGTTTCCGTTCGCGGGTCGGGGTTTGGAATACTGGCCGCTGCCAATGGTGTTGGCGATTTGATTTCGAGCGTTGTGGTCGGAGCGCTGTGGTCGGGAGTAAATCCCGCGGCAGGCTTTCTGTACGCAGCAGGATTTGCGCTTGTCGGCGCAACCATTCTATTGGCTTGGCGATGAGTGGCAGCCGACCTTCGCTCCAACGCGAATAGAAACTACAACGGGAGCTGCAGAGGCGTACCGCGTTCCTGGTTGATACGCACAGTCGCGTCCGAGTTCAGATCCGCCGCCGCGATTGTGCGCCGAGCGCCATCCGCGGTGATGTAGACGATCCGGTCGCCCAAACGCGTGAATGCCACGGCGTCAATCTGCTGTCCGTTGCGCAGAATCAACACAAATTGACCCACATCCGGAGCTTGCTGAGCCTGTGATGGTTCCTCTGATTGGTTTGCTTCCGGCGCTTTCTGCACGATCACCATCGGCTCTTGCTGCTGCGCAGGCTCCTGCCCGGAATCGGAATCATCACTTATTGGATAGCTTACTCCGCCGTCGAGCAGATAGTATCCGCCACCGCCAAACAGACCTGGGTTGCTTCTAAGGAATCGTCGGGCTTCGTACAAACGCCATTGCGTCGCCGGATCAATAGCCGCTTCGATGCCTAGATTCGACCCCAAACCCGTGCCCAAGCCGAAACCCGGATTTAGGTAACTGCCAGATGGCAGGAATGCTCCGAAGCTCTGGTTGTTTCGCCGGGGTGTCGCGGCACTCAGCGAGGCGCGCATCGAGGATCTAGCAGAGGAAGCTCTAACTGTGGCCCTCGAAGTCACTCCGCTACGCATCTGCCCAAACGTTACAAAAGGTAACAACAAGAGAACTGCCAACCCGGTGACCCACGGAGAAAAACGATGGATATTCCTCATCATGGTGCCTCACTTCTATCTATCTATCGGACGCTGTGCAGAGCCGCCCGGTTGCACCAATCTGCAGCGACAAACATGCTGGCCCCGAAAACCTAATCCATATCCTCGCTGGAAGAAGAGGTTTGCTTTGCCGCGTCACCTGGATGTGCTATAACCATCGCTCTTGGCTGGAACCCAATGGTCCGGGCAAATAACGATTGCGACACGACGGAAAGAATAGACGGGGCGAATTCTAGTACCGCGAGGAAACCAGTCCCGGAATTGGCCATGAGTTTTTGCCCACGATGCTCCACCCGTCTCGCCGAGCGAAGCTGCAAGCTTCTATGCCCCGGTTGCGGTTATTATATGTCCTGCTCGGATTTTTACTGAGGTGAAGCCGGCCACCGCAGCTCAGCGGCTGCATTCAAAACATTAGAATCAGAACCACTACTTCAGGAGGCGCGATCGTGGCACTTCGAATGACGGAACGAGATGTAAGTGATGTGGCCGTGCTCGATATAGAGGGGCGCATTGTGCTGGGCGAAGAGAGCAATTCGTTCCGCGAAAAAGTAAAAGCGCTATTGGCTGCCGGAAAGAAAAAGATCCTGCTGAACCTGGCGAATGTGAGCTATATCGATAGCGCCGGTCTTGGCACCTTGGTTTCCACGTTTCACAGTGCGCGCTCTCAAGGCGCCGTTCTGAAACTGGTCAATCTGGGGTCGAAGTTCAAAGAAGTTTTGCAGGTCACGAAGCTGATGACGGTATTCGATACGTACGATAACGAAGCCGCGGCGATTCAAAGCTTCGGTAAGTAGGCTTCTGGGGCGGGTCGGACCCGCCCTGTTTCCCCGACTTCACTTCTATCCGTCGGTACGATAAATCACCAACCCGCTCAAAAGTTTGGGATAGAAGTCCGTGGACTTCTGGGGCATGACTCCTCCGCCCAAGGCAATCTTCATCACTTGCTCCACACCCACCGGGTTCAGCAAGAACGCAATTTCCGCGGCGCCCTTATCCACGGCGGCTAGTGCTGATTCTATTTCGCGCTCGTACGCGAGGTTCCTTTCCGCCGCTACTGCTTCCGCCGTGAGCCCTAGGCCTTTTTCCAAAATCAAGCGGTGTAGCAAAACGACGTCGAGTTCGCGGTCCCCTTCAGGGATATCGGGCAAGAAATCTTCCAGATCGGCCTCTCGTTTGAGAGCGAAAAGGTAAAACGCGTTCGCGCCCGCCTTTGCGCTCCGAGGATATACTCCAACAACGTGCCGGCTGTGATTTGATCGCTCCATGTCCTTGCGGAATTCATCGTACGCCGCCGCTCGCTCCTCTAATGAAGCAAATGGATAGGAATACCAGTTGAAATAAGGGCTGATGCTGTCGCGCAAGCTGTCGAATCCGGAGCCGGGAAGTTTCAGAACAAGCCGATGAGTTGCCAGAATCGTTAGTCCGCGAGAGTGTGTGTTGATGAACGTCGCCATCGCGAATTCGGAAGGTGCTGATGGATCAGCCTTGCCGGTGCGCTCGCGGCACTCGTTTCGATAGGCCAGTGCGGTCTCATAACGATGGTGTCCGTCTGCGATCACCAGCGACTTGTCTGCCATCGCCAAGTGAATCTGCTCCACGAAATCCGGATCCGAAACCGACCACAGGCGGTGCGTTACGCCAAACTCGTCGGTCATCTCGATGGACTGACGCGTGCGCGCGATCTGCTCGAGCCACGTGTCAATTTTTTTGGACGAATCTTCATAGAGCATGAACAATTGACCCGTTTGTGCATGCGTCTGGCGGAGCAGCTCGATTCGATCAGCTTTGGGAGCGGAAAGCGTTCGCTCGTGGCGAAACACGACACGCTTGTCATAATCCTCCAGCCGTAGCAGCGCGACGAACCCGATGCGAATCCGGCGCGTGTGGGTTCCAGGAATTAAGAATTCCTGCGCGTACACATAGACACTCGGTTGGAGATCCTGCACCAGAATTTTGTCCGCAATCCATTCGTCGACCTTTGCTGCAGCGCGGGTGTAGACACTGTCGTCGGCCGAATCGCTCGCCAGGGTGCGCCCTTTTTCGACTGAAATCAGGTTGTAAGGGCTCGCAGCGTAATAGCGCTCCTGCATCGCCGGACTGATTTTGTCGTAAGGCTGCGTGAGGACATCTTCGAGAGCAACGCGGTTCGTATCGTAACGATATGCTCGAAAAGGGAGAATCTCAGCCATGAGGACCTCGGTTCAAATATGAGCCGATGCAAAGACCCTACATTTTACAGCCCACGCTCTTTGCATCAAGGGCCGCGAACTGCACGCACTCGGTCTGCTGGGTGTTGAGCCGTGACACGTGAAACCCTCCCGCCTACAATAAAGATTCACAACGGAACAGCGGAAAATGAGCATGACGCCAAAACACATTGGAGAATTCTCTCAAGTCCGTGCATTGATTTTTGATCTGGATGGCACCCTGATTGATTCGAAGCTTGATCTCGCACTCTCCGTCGACGCGACGCTCAGGCACATGAAGCGCCCAACCCTGCCACACGAGACGATATTCAGCTATGTCGGCAATGGCGCGTCGACTTTAGTACGCTGCGCCCTGGGCGACGCCGCAACGGAGTCCCAGGTGGAAGAAGGCCTCCGGTTCTTTCTGTCGTATTACCGGGCCCACATGTTGGACAACACGGTGACTTACCCGGGCGTTCGCGAGGGACTGGAATTGCTGGCGAATTACCCGATGGCGGTGCTGACGAACAAGCCCGTGCGTTTCAGCGTTTCTCTATTAGAAGGGCTAGGCTTGTCCCGCTACTTCAAGTTTGTTTATGGGGGGAACAGCTTCGAGACCAAAAAACCGGATCCGTACGGAGTCAACGTCCTGTTGAAAGACCTCGGCGCAGTCGCGACGGAAGCGATGATCGTCGGCGATTCGGACGTTGATATTCGCACGGCGCGAAACTCGGGGACCTGGGCCTGCGGAGTGACCTACGGGTTGGGATCGAAGGGATTTCGCGCGCATCCGCCAGACCTGCTGCTCAACAGCCTTACCGAACTTCCGGCATACTTGGGCGGCGACGCATCGGAAAAAGCGCCGCCTGTGCGGATGCAAAATCGTTGAACAGGGACACCAGACTCGGACATATCTCTCATACAGTCGGTGGCCCGCAAAAAAATGACGAAGCCGTCCGATCTCGGGCATACGTCCAAGGTTGTGGCAAGCAACTGATTCAGCGTGGCCAAACTTGCCAGAGGATTGACGGATGAGCCTGGGAAAATTTGCAGTCGTGCTGATCGTAATTATCGCTGTGATTGCAGCAGGCGTTTTGTGGTACGTGCACTACTCGCGGATTCCAAGCAACGTTGCCTACGTCACCGAAGAAGACGATGGAATTGCGGTAATCGATCTAAGTTCGCTCCAAGTTATCAAGCGGGTCCATCCGAACGACGTCGCTCCACGCGGGGAAGGGCTTACATTCGACGGCAACTACCTTGTCACCGCAAATAAAGACACCGCCGACGCTACGGTTTTTGACACGCGCGGGCTGCGACTGAAACTCGTGAAGCGGATTCCTATCGGAGACAATCCAGAGTTCATCAGGATGTTTCCAACGGGCCGTTGGCTATATACCTCGTTTGAGCCCGGGTCATCTGGCGGACCGCCTCAAGAGGGGCCGAACGGCGAAGAAGAAGACACCGACGAAGACGAAGCACCGTCCCAAATCGTCGCGATCAACGTGCAGGACTGGTCGCGAGGAACAGTCTTCACAGCCGGCAAGGAAACGGAAGGGTTGGAATTTTCGCCTGACGGCCAAACGCTGATCGTTGCGAACGAGGCGCAGGATAATCTTGGCATCTACGACACGTCCAGCGGCAGGCTTGTAAAAAATGTGGACCTGCATACTTACGGCAAGCGTCCGCGCGGCGTGAAAGTTTCCCCGCAGGGAGATTTCTATGCGGTCACGATGGAAGGGTCGGGAACACTTCTAACGCTCGACCAAAATTTCAACGTAACCCATTCGATTCACACCGCGGCGAAACCCTACGGAGTCGCATTCGATCGGCCGGGCAAGAGAATCTTCGTCGCAGCTGCGGGGGCCAGAAAATTGCAAGTATATTCCTCCGATTCCTTGCAACTACTGGGCGAAGCTCCCCTGGGCCAGCGCTGTTGGCACTTCACTTTCACGCCGGACGATTCGAAGGTTCTTTTCGCGTGCGGACGCTCCAACAATGTCTATGTGCTCGACGCGAACTCCTACAAACAGATCGCTGTAATCGGTGGCTTTCAAACTCCGTGGGGTATCATCACGCATCCGCGCTCCTATGGCAGCCTAGGTCTGCCCTAACCTGACAGCAAACCGTGTGGATGGCCGAGATCCATAGGCTGAGCGATCTGCAATGAAAACGTTTGATAATGAATGGATTTTCCGGGCCTTCGAGGAACACCCCAGTTTCTTCACTAAGAGAATGTTTGGCGGGCTTGCGGTCTACCTATTCGGCCGCCAGATGATGGTTCTCGTCGAACCAACCAGAAGCGGCAGGTGGAAGTGGCACGGAGTGCTGATCTGCACGGACTACGCTCATCATTCCGCGATCATCAAAGACTTCCCGCAATTAGCGCCGCACAACATCCTCAAGAAATGGCTCTACCTCGACACACGCGACGCCGACTTCGAGCCGATAATGGCAGACGTCGCAAAAGCTATCGCTCAAGATGACCCAAGGTTCGGAATTTCCCCTCAAACACCCAAGAAGAAGGCAGTCCTGTCTCGAAGCCGCTCGGGAAAGCTAAAGCAGAGACGGAATCGCTGAACGGATATTTGCTCCTCTTCAACCTAGGTTAAAACAGCAGCCTCACCAGTTTGGGTTGCCGCACGCGAAGCTCGCCGCATCGTATGGGTCGCCCTTACCGTTGTAAATGGCGACTTGCGGGTACGGACATGCCGGATGCGTGCGATCCACCTCGTCCCCGACTTTGTGAGAATTGATGATTTTATCGGGCGGCGTTCCCGTCTCGCGCCATTTCTCGACCACACTGAGAGCGTCGAATGTGCCGTTATCTCCAAAACCAAAGCCAGGGCACATTCCCATGCCCGATACCATGAAGAGCCTGACAAAATTGCGCGTGTCTTTGGTGTTGCCCATCGTCGCAAGAATATTCTTGTAATAATCGACCATACTCTCCGGAGGAACGGCCGTTTCCTCCCACGCCTGGTAGATCAGCAGCTTTCCACCATGCGCTTTGAAAGCACTTAAGTTCGGATCGTGAGAATCGACTGCGGCGCCTTCCTTGGCTTCGGCGGCCTTCGTATCGCGGTCCACATCAAACGTGTGGTAGTCCCATTTTGGGTCCTCGAAGACGACGCTCTTGAAAAACCCGTTGTTGATGCTCAGCGGCTCGGGACCGGTGATCATCACACCCCAGCCAAGCTCGCTGCCCGGCGCGAAACCCGGATAAATCTGCTTACCGTCGGCAAATCTCGCCCCTTCATAAATCTTGCGCGCAGTGTCGACCTGCGCTGCGGTGAGGCAAGAAGCCAGGTCCGCTTTCCCTGGACACTCGATTGCCTTGGGATCGAAATGGCAGCGCATCGGATCTTCGATGAAGCCGTCGCGAACCCCGTCGAGTGCATCGCATGCATCAAGCACCGCTCGATGAATCACCGGGTATTTGCTAGGCGGAATGTAGCCCGGCGCCTTGATTCCGTCTTTCACATTGACCCAAGCAAGATATTCGGAACCGGCTTGAAGATGAGTGATGTAATACGCGGGATCGCCCGCCGCGATGCCGTCATAGTCAATTGGATATCTCTGTGCCTCCGTCAGCGCCTGGTTGCCGCCTTCGTGGCAACTGCTAAAAAACGATAGCTTCTGTGGCTTGCCGTAATACGCGAGTATTAGCGCTTTTGCCGCGACGGCCGTTTCGTGCATGGCACGATGCCCCCAATCGGCAACTTTTTCGGGATGTCCGATCGCCCAGGCGTCGGGAGCTTCGCTCGTCGGATTAACATCCTGATGTCCCGTATCAGTCGAAGCGGTTGCCGAGCCGCGGCCGACCTCGCGTGCCAGTCCGGCATAGCTGATCTCGCCGATGAATCCAGGATTTCCAATACCGATGTATTTTCCATTCCAGTTTTCGGGAACGGGCAGCCATACCTCGAAGCCGATGTGGGAATCGCTGGTGGGAGCCGCGAATCCTGCCACGCGGCAAAACGGTGCAGAAACTTTTAATCCTGCTCGCGTGCCGAATCGGCCGCCTGTGCTGGGAACTTCGAAATCTGGCGGAACATGGATGGATGTCGCCATCGTGATTGTGACATTTTGGATATTCAGCGATTTGAGACTTTCGCACGATTGTTGCGCAGAGCTTGTTGCGGCCGAAATCAGCGATGCGAACACAACTAAACACAAGACGCCAAACCAGCGGTTTCCCATGGGCCCTTTTCCCCCAAAAACGTTTTGAAGTGGCACGCCGGGTTGCAGCCTACTCCAAATACGGTGAGTTCGGAAGCGCCAAGCGGTAAAACACAAGAGTTTCGACTAAAAGGTGTGGAACAGCCTGCGCCAGCGGACTTCGCTCGGATGGATCAAGACACTTGCATACGTCTCGAATCGCTCGAGTGCGTAACCCGGGCCCCAGACTTCATCCGGCGCGTCGATTGACATGTAGATGATTACCGGAGTGCCGATAATGTTTGCTCGCGGCACAAATCCCCAAAAGCGGCTGTCGTTCGAATTGTCGCGGTTGTCGCCCATCATGAAATATTCGCCGGGTGGAACAACCAACTCGCCCTTCACGATGTGTTTGGGCATTTCTTGCGTCCATTCGGGAGTGGCTCGGCCATCCAGCGAATAATTCTCCGGCGATGGCGGGAAATTCTCCGCGGACGAACTGGCGGCGTATTCGTCATGCAAGGCATAAGGCTCGTTCAGTTTCGTTCCGTTTACGAAAACCTGGCCGGCTACGATCTTGATCCGATCTCCAGGGACACCGATGCACCGCTTGATGAAGTCTGGATTACCTTGTTCAGGAAGAGGAGCGCGGAAAACGATGATTTGCTGCCGCTTAGGATTTCGCCAGAGTGGCACGTGCCACGGCGTAAAAGGAATGCCTGCATCGTAGCCAAAACGGCTCACAATCAAGTGATCGCCTACCAAGACGGTTTTCTCCATCGATCCGCTCGGAATCACGCGCGCCTGTACAAGAGTCCCTTCAATCAGGAGAAACGCTACGATTACCCAAAACCATGAAACGACCTCGCGCCACACACGATCGTCTCTCGTCTGACGCGTCGCGGCTTTCTGGTGTTCTTTCTCGGTCGCCACTGCGTCGTCCACTTCAGCTTTCACGATGAGCCTCCACTTCGAGTTGCACCAGCTCAGTCGGATAGCT
>JASHRM010000302.1 GCA_030037315.1 Candidatus Acidiferrales bacterium | reverse complement strand
CTTGGGACCCTTGGTCACATCGAATTCAACCGCCTGGCCTTCGTTCAGCGATTTGTAGCCATCTCCCTGAATCGCGGAGAAGTGCACGAAGACATCCTCGCCGGACTGGCGCTGGATAAATCCGAAACCCTTACTGGCATTGAACCACTTTACTGTTCCTTGTTCTTTCAACTGTGTTTCTCTTTTCTTTTTGAGCTATTTGGTGCTATTTCCCACCGCGTCCAGACATAAAAAAAGGACTGCAAGTGTGGACTTGCAGTCCCTTCGCAAAATCTAAAGGATGTACAAGAGCAACAAACGCAATACCATCATTGCACGGTAATTCTTCCGTGTCCATGCAAATCGACCATTGGTAGTGGGATGCTTTGAATTGGGCGGCGGCCTGCAACTATACTGGAAGCCTGTTGAGGTTCGATTGACCAGCAAACGCCAAAGAATCCGTCAGTTCTTGAGCGAATTCAGTCGATGGGCCGCAAGCCAACCGGACATTCTGGCCAGCGCATTGATTGGCTCATACGCTCGAGACGAGGCCACTGGCGCCTCGGACGTCGACTTGGTCATCATTGCCGAGACGCCGGAAACGTATCTTCAGGACATACGGTGGGCGCGACAGTTTGGAACGATCGGCCGCCAGCAAATCGAGAGCTGTGGCAAGGTCACGTCCTTGCGTGTTTGGTAGGCGGGCACTCATGAAGTCGAGTATGGTTTTACCGACGAAAAGTGGTCTGCACTGCCCCTCGACCACGGCACCAAGAACGTCATTTCTGACGGCATGCAAGTTCTCTCAGAACGTGGATCCATATTAAGTCGGTTGAAGAGACCGGGGCGCATCCCGGAAGATTCAAAATAGGTCACCCCGCGAACGCTTCTTCAGCGGCCATTCCATTAGTCGCGCATTCCGGCAGCATCTGCCTATCGCCCAAGGGCTCCGCTCGTTTCTATTCGTAGGTACGACTATCCCTTTTCTGTTCTTCGGGACAATTGTGCTCCGCACCTGCCTCTTGCGAATCTGCGTTGGACCTCCGCGGTTCGTGGCTCTCTCGACGAGAGCTGGATGCTCTTTGAAAATTTGAGCCCTCAAGTGAATGGAAATAAACGAAGACCGGCGCTTCTAATCGTCACTCCTCAGCTCCGTCAAAAATCAGCGCGTTAGCGCTATCCTTCGCGCAGAATCACCCGCAGCGAGTATTCAAGTTTGTTGCCGGGTGGTGCTGCCCCTTCGAAAGCTGCCACAGCACATCCGCCGGAGACTTGAAACATCTAACCGGCACACTGGCGATTAGAAACGGACATAACTGAATGGAAATAAACGAAGAGAACCTCTTCTAATCGACACGGTTTCTTGGCGATTTTTTGACCGCAACATGGATTCGTTCTCGCGGAGTTTTTCAGCATCAGTTTTGCGGCAAATCTGTTCGGTGCCACCAGCCGCCGCCCAGCGCCTGGAAAAGGGCGGTCGTGTCCGCGTAGCGATTCGTCTCCGCCTGGACAACGGCGATTGCGGCCTGATCGTACGCTTGCTCCGCGTTCAGGAACGAAAGATAGCTCGCGTAACCCGCTTGATATTGCTTGTTGGCGAGATCGAGCGTCGTCTTTGCGGCGTCTCTGGCAGCAGCAGTTGCCTTTAGCGCGTCCGCGTCCTGCTGAAGCGCCGCTAAAGTGTCGGCAACATTTTGAAACGCGGCCTGTACAGTGCTTTGATATTGCGCAGCTGCTTCCGTATTCGCAGCTTTCGCAGCGCGTTCGCGATGCGTCAACGTGCCGCCTTCAAAAACCGGCTGCGCAACGCTTGCGCCCAAATCCCAAAATCCTGCGCCGGGCGTGAAAAGGCGGCTGAAAATGATCGCCATGCTGCCCGCGTCGGCCGTTAGGTTGAAACTTGGGAAGCGATTCGCAATCGCCACTCCGACCTGCGCGCTGGCCGCGTGCCAGTTTTCTTCGGCTTGGCGTACGTCGGGCCTTTGCTCCACCAGCTGAGACGGCAAGCTGAGCGGCAAATCCTGCGGCAATTGCAAGCTTGCAAGTTCGAATTTCTCCGGCAAATCCTGGCTCGGGAAGCCGCCCGAAAGCGCCGCGAGCAAATCGCGCTGCTGGGCCAGCTGCTTCAGCAAGGGCGGCAGCGTCGCGGTGACCTGCGCGAGCTGCGATTCCTGAGCGGCCACGTCCAGCCTGCCAACGTACCCTGCCGTGAATTGCTTGTGGAGAATGTCGACCATATTTTGGTTGATGCCGATCAATTCTCTCGTGGACGCGATTTGCGCGCGCAGCGAAGCCTCTTCAATCGCAGCGTTCACGATGTTCGAACTCAGCGTGATGTGCGCTGCGGCGAGCGCGAAGCGCGCTTGCTCTTCCTGCGCTTTCAGGGACTCCACAGCCCTGCGATTCAATCCGAAAACGTCGGGAACGAACGAAACGCTCACCTGCGGCGTGTACAGGCTGTATTCAAAGATCTGCGCGTTCGGTATCGGCGACAGTTCATTCGACGATTTCGCGCGTGTCGCTGAAAATCCCGCGTTCACGCTCGGGTAATATGCGCCGCGCTGCGCCAGCATATTTTCGTGCGCCACGGCCAGCGCAGCTTGCGCGGCTTTTAAATCGGGATTTGCCTTTAGCGAACGCTCCACCAAATCATCGAGCGGCTGCGAATGGAATACGGTCCACCACTCGCCGGGAATGTCTGCGCCGCTGATAAATTGCTGCGCTTCGCCACCTTGAACGCCCGGTGCGCCGACCGTGGTCGTTGGAGGAGTCGGCGTGTATCCCGGAACATTCGGAGCAGCCGGCTTGTTGAAATTTGGCCCCACCGCGCAGCCCGCGAAAAATATCGCGGTCGCGCTCAGCGCGGTCATCCATCGTGATTTGCAATTCGCCTTCATCGAACGTGTTCCTTCACGGCTTGCGTTTCATGGTCGTGCCGTTGAGCGCGCCACTGCCCCTCTTGTTCGTGTTTGCCGCGCCGCCGATGACGGCCGCATTCGGATTGAGATGCCGCGTCGCACTGCTTTTCGGCGACGGCGATGGATGGCGCGCTGGCACGGTCGACGTCACAGAACCCGCGTTGTGATTCGGCGCAGAAGTCGAGGCATTGAAATTCGAACTGCTGCGCAATGAACTTTCGCCGGTAATTGGGCGCTGCTTCGTCACCTGCGTCTGAAGTTTCGCGGTTTGCGCTGTTTTTTCCGGAGGCGCGGCACCATTCGTCTGCGCGTAAGTCGGCGCGCAGGTTGCAATCATCGCGATCGCCAGGAGAAAAATCTTCATTCGGATGCAGCCTCTCCCGCTGACGGCGGATGTTTGCTTGTGACCATCACCTTCAGAGCGGGCAGAACCAGAAGCAGCATGATCGGGCCAACGAGCATTCCGCCGACGATCACGGTCGCTAGAGGGCGTTGCACCTGGCTGCCGATTCCGGTCGAAACCGCGGCGGGAAGCAAACCGAGGCACGCCGAAAGGCTCGTCATCAGCAATGACCGCATGCGGGTGGACGCGGCGCGAAACATCGCTTCGGTCGGCGTGCCGCCAAGATGCGCCTCTTGGCCGTAGTAGCTGAGAATCAAGATTCCGTTCATCACCGAGACGCCTGCGAGCGAAATGAATCCGATCGCCGCCGAAATGCTGAATGCTAAGCCGGAAACCCAGAGCGCCACGATTCCACCTGCCGCCGCGAAAACGGTTCCAGCAAGAGCCAGAAGCGATTCGCCGACCGAATTGA
>JASHRM010000301.1 GCA_030037315.1 Candidatus Acidiferrales bacterium | reverse complement strand
TCGTGCTGCATGTCGTCTTCGCGCGTCCACGTGACCTGAACGGGCGCCTTCATCGCTTTCGAAACTTCGCAGGCGTCCGTCACGAAGTCGGACCAGCCGCGGCGTCCAAATCCACCGCCGAGATAGGTGGTGTGGACGAACGATTGATCCGGTTTTACACCGGCGATTCCCGCGGCGATTCCCTGCGAAGGAGTTTGAAACTGTGTGGGTGCCCAAATATCCACGCGATCGGCCTGCACATGCGCCACGCAGTTCATGGGCTCCATCGTCGCGTGCGCTTCATAGGGAGCCTGGTACGTGGCTTCCACTTTCTGCGCCGCACCGCTGATCGCTGAATCGGCGTCACCCGCTTTTTTCGCCACGACTCCAGGCGTTGGCATCTTGTCAGCGAAAGTTTTAAAGATGCTCTCATTCGAAACACTCGCGGCCGGACCTTCATCCCATTTCACATCGAGCGCTTTCCGGCCTTGAAACGCAGTCCACGTATTGTCCGCAACGACGGCGATGCCGGTTGAGATTTGCACAACATCTTTCACGCCGCGAATTTGCTTCGCCTTCGTGGCGTCGAAGCTCGCAACTTTTCCACCGAAAACAGGGCATCGCTGCACCGAGGCGTGCAGCATGCCAGGACGCCGCGTGTCGATGCCAAAGCCAGCCTTGCCATTCACTTTATCCGGAGTATCGAGACGCTTGGTGGGCTTGCCGATGATTTTGAATTGGCTGGGATCTTTGAGCGTGACATTCGTCGGCTGCGGCAGCATGCCTGCGGCTTCCGCCACGCTGCCATACGCAAGCGAGCGCTGTGTGCCGCTGTGAATCACCTTGCCATTTTCCGCACGACATTCGGAAGGATCGACGCCCCATTTCTGCGCGGCGGCCGCGATCAACATCGTGCGCGCAGTTGCTCCCGCTTTGCGCATCGGTTCCCACCCGGAATGAATGGATTGGCTGCCTCCCGTCCCCTGCATGCCGAATGCTGGATCGAAGTAGGCTTTGTCTGCTGGCGCGAATTCCCACTTAATTCCCTTCCAATCGCATTCCAGCTCTTCGGCGGCGAGCATGGAAAGCGAAGTGACCACGCCCTGCCCCATTTCGGATTTGCTGATGTAAATCGTGACGGTGTTTTCGGGGCTTACTCGAATAAAGGCGTTCAAAACGCCCGGACCTGTAGGAGTTTCGGCGAGAAGCTCTCTGCGGCCAGGCAGATAGAAGCCAACGACAAGTCCGGTAGCTCCCATGACACCGGCCTTAAGAAAATTGCGGCGATTGAGAGAAAGAGTGGGTGCGCTCACTTTGCACCTCCTGCCAAAATCTTCGTTGAATCCTTTTTCTCGGCGCTTGGATTTTCGCGTTTGACTTTGTTGCCTTGCAATTGCGCAGCGTGATGAATGGCGCGGCGAATCTGCGGATACGTCCCACAGCGGCAGATATTGCCGCTCATGGCGTCGTCAATTTCGGAGTCTGTTGGATTTGGATTTTTCGCCAGCAGCGCGGAAGCGGTCATGATCTGCCCCGATTGGCAGTAACCGCATTGCGGCACGTCGATTTCCATCCACGCGATTTGAACGGGATGGCTGCGGTCGGGCGAAAGCCCCTCGATGGTTGTGACTTTTTTCCCAGAGATTGCGGAGATGGGTGTGACGCAAGAGCGCGTCGCTTCGCCATTGATGTGGACGGTACAGGCGCCGCAAAGCGCCATCCCGCACCCGAACTTGGTGCCCGTCATGTTGAGCGAATCGCGCAAAGCCCAGAGCAGCGGCATGTCAGGATTGACGTCGAGCGTCTGAGGCTTGCCGTTCAAAATAAAATGAATCGCCACGAGAGTCCCCCCTCAGGAAATTTCGGTGTGCATTCCTATCTTAACGCTTCCGGCGAAGCGCGGGCATGTGAAGTGTTCTAAGAATTTTGTGCACGGACGCAAGAGCCGCGCCGCAATAACGATTCGAGCCGTATGGAATCGTTCTTGTGCCGCAATGCATCAAAAGCCCGCGCCGAAAATCGGATCGAGGAGAGATTCGTCGACTCCGCGCCTGAACGAGTCGCCAATGGCGCGAATCGAAGAGCGAGTTCAGGCGCTGCGCTCAGAATGACGAGGCAAAATTTCATACCGCCTATTGCTGACCGGGGAGCTGCGGGCGCGAATGGGCGCGGGCATCGGCCATGATTTTTTCGATTTCGTCGGCGGTGCGCGGCAGGCGTTCGGTGAGCAGCTTGGCGCCCGTTGGCGTGACGAGCACGTCATCTTCAATGCGAACGCCAAAATTTTCCTCGGGGATATAAATCCCCGGCTCGTCGGAAATCACCATGCCCGCTTCGAGCGGGCGCGTGCGGTCGCCGGGATCGTGAACGTCGAGCCCGATGTGATGGCTGACGCCGTGCGGATAATAGCGGCCGAGCGGACGGCCTTCTTTATCATGTCCGTGCGAATTGATGTAGTCGATCACGATTTGCTGAATGCTGTCCTTGCCGCCATAAAGGACCGCGCCCGGCTTGATCGCGGCGAGCGCGGCATTCTGCGCGCCGAGGACGATGTCGTAAATTTCGCGCTGACGCGGAGTGAATTTTCCGTTCGCAGGCAGCGTGCGAGTGATGTCCGCCGCATAGCCGCCGTATTCGCCTCCAACGTCGATGACGACAAGGTCGCCATCTTTGATCTCGCTATCGAGCTTGCTGTAATGCAGGACGGTCGAATTGAAACCGGCGCCGACGATCGGAGAATACGCTTCGCGCGAGCAGCCCTCCCATTCGTGAATTTCCTTCATGCGCGCGGCGATTTGATACTCGAAAAGGCCGGGTCGCATGGTGCGCATCGCGTCGAAATGGGCGTCGATCGAGGCGTCAATCGCTTTTTGGATCAGCGCGAGCTCGCCTTCGGATTTGATTTGCCGCATGGCGGCGATCGTGGGCGTGATGTCCTTTAGGGTCGCGTGAGGAACAGCGCTGCGAAGCAGCTCCGTCATTTCCGTGAAATGCGCATAGCCTTCCTCCGGTTGCGGAGGGAGAAGCGTGTAGAAATTCTTGTAAGTTTTCGCGAGCCTCTCGAGATCGGGACGAAGATTTGCGGCAGGCTCGACCGTTGCGAACCCGGTTTTTTGCTGCACGCCGGGATCATCGGGGCCGAGCTTGGGACCCTCCCAGATTTCTTCCTTGGGATCGCGCGGCGGGAGATAGACCGCTTCGCCGGTGGATGATTCACCGGGATTTGGCTTTGCTGTGGCGGGAAGCAGGACGATCGCGGCCCCGGGTTCGTCGTGGCCCGTCAGGTAGTAGAAATAGGGCTCTTGGAAAAATACGGCGACTTCGGATGCGTCTTCGTGTCCGGTGTAGCCGAAGATGACGATCGGGCCGTCGACGGTGGCGCGGAGCTTGGCGCGGCGAGCGGCGTATTCTTCATTCGGCTGGCGGAAGCGGGCGTGAGCAATGCCAGCGGCGCCAAAAATGGCGATGATCAGGAGCGCTAGGACTGCCGATCGCGCCGGATTTTCTTTGCGCGAAATTACCCTCGCAAGCGTGTCGATTAGAACGTGTCGTCGTCTCATGTTTTCTAGAGGCTGCGGCGATTTCTAATCGCCGGAGTGACGATTAGAAACTTTGAGATTTGGGCGAGCGGTGCCCGCAGAATTGCGGGAGCGGGTACGCTTGATTGCGGTGCCGGAAATTTTCGATGGAGCGGGGGCGGGAGCGTGCGGCGAGCGACCAAACTGCTGCGCGACAGTGTCCCGGTGGCTTCGCGGCCTCTCAAGTTTTGTGTCCCCTTCCTTTCGGCGTTCGTGGCGCGCAATCTCGGCCCGGTTTCGGCCCGTCCAACGCTAGCACAAAGCCGGCACGGTTTTGTGAAGCAAGTTATGTGGAGAGTGGAAGAGGTAGTCGGCGGTCCCTCGAACCGGCCGGTGAGTGGCACGCATGAAGAGAGATTCTTCGACTGCGCGTCCCAACGCGGCTATGCCGGGGCTGTTGCCCTGGAAGTGGCGATGCTGTTGCTTGATCGTAACGGTTTCGGATGAGACAAATCACATGTCGTGCGCGGGTTCTTGACAGTGTGTGGGGCGGCCCGTAGCATCGATTGATCCACTTTGTTTTCCCGGGCCGGCGTAGCTCAGTGGCAGAGCGAGGGTCCCATAATCCCTAGGCCGTGGGTTCGATTCCCCCCGCCGGCACCATTTTTCCATCGATAAATAAGGTGTTTTTAGGTGTAGATTCGTTCTGTACGTGTTTTTGTACGTGTCGTTCTCAGTCGGAATTAGGCTACCAGGAGGAGCCGCGTTTCTGTCAGAACGCGGTGATGCTGTCGGCGTAAACACTGTAGGAATGTTTGGCCTGCAAGCGCACTACTGACAGAGTGCGATT